>CACYRM010000200.1 GCA_902776845.1 Oscillospiraceae bacterium | reverse complement strand
TCTTGTCGGCGCTTCAGGCAGCGGCAAATCGACTGTCTCCAAGCTTATATCAGGTCTCTATGAGCCATGGAGCGGCGAGATACTTTTCGACGGCAAACCGCGCAAGGCTTATTCCCGTGACATAATCACGGGATCTGTCGCGGTCGTTGACCAGGATATAACCGTTTTCGAGGATACAATCGAAAACAACATAAAGATGTGGGATAACTCGATACAGGATTTCGAGATGATACTGGCTGCGAGAGACGCGCAGATCCATGAAGACATAATGAAGATCCCTGAAGGATATCAGCATAAGCTTACGAGCGGAGGAAGAGATCTCTCAGGCGGTCAGAGACAGCGTATGGAGATTGCCCGCGTGCTTGCGCAGGACCCCTCGATCATTATCCTTGATGAAGCAACATCGGCTCTTGACGCAAGGACGGAGTACGAAGTCAATGCAATCAAGGCAAGAGGGATCACATGCATCGTGATAGCTCACCGTCTGTCGACTGTAAGGGACTGTGATGAGATCATTGTTCTTGACAACGGCAGGGTTATAGAACGCGGAACACATAAAGAACTTATCAGCAGGGGAGGAGCTTATTCCGACCTTGTTGCGAATGAATAAGAAAGGAGGAATCTGATGGGTTGGTTTGATAACCAGATAAAGACCAGACGGCAGTCTGACCAACAGCTGTTGGATGACTCCTTTATCAAGGTTGCGGGAGTGATCATGGGACAGCGCAATGCTGAGAAGATCAGTGATGAGCGCATAGTTACCAAGAATGCAATAGATGAGATATTGAAGTACTATCACTACAAGACATCCGAGCTTCATTCCTCGATCAAGAGCACCGAAGACCAGCTGGATTATTGTCTGAGACCGCACGGTGTTATGAGACGTAATGTGAAGCTTACGGAAGGCTGGTATAAGGATTGTTTCGGACCGGTCCTGGGTTTCCTTAAAAGTAACGGAACTCCGGTGGCGCTGCTTCCTGGAAGGATCAGAGGTTACTATTTCAAAGATCCCGAGACGGGAAAGAAGATCAATCTGAACAGAAATACCGGGAAGCTTATAGATGATGATGCAATCTGTTTTTACAGGCCGTTGCCGCAAAAGAAGCTCTCGATCCCGGATCTTCTGATCTACATGAAAAACTGTATTTCTCTAAGTGACCTGGTTCATATAATCGGTGCAGCCTTATCTGTGTCTTTCGTTGGACTACTCATGCCGCGTCTTACAGCGACACTTACAGGCGCGGTATTAAAAAGCGGAAGAACGGATGCTCTTGTCGGCATAGCCGTATGCATGCTGTGCGTATCTTTCTCATCCCAGTTATTGACAAGTGTCAGCAACTTTATCAGCAGCAGGATAAACACTAAAACTTCGCTCGGTGTACAGGCATCAATGATGATGCGTCTGATGTCGCTGCCGGCAAACTTCTTCCGCAAATACAGCGCGGGCGAACTCCGGAGCAGATCGCAGTCAGTAAACCAGCTGTGTTCGATCCTCATGGGAATGGTGATGAGTACAGGTCTTTCATCTTTGGCATCGCTCATGTATATTTCGCAGATCTTCAGCTATACTCCGATGCTCGTTATCCCTTCGATGATCATTATCCTGGTAACCGTTTTATTCTCGACCTTATCCACGATAGTCCAGATAAGGATAAACAAGAAGATCATGGAGCATCAGGCAAAAGAATCAGGCATGTCCTATTCCATGATCACGGGCATACAGAAGATCAAGCTCGCGGGTGCTGAGAAGAGGATCTTCGCCAAGTGGCTTGATCTATACGCTGAAGGAGCGGAGCTCGTTTACAATCCTCCTGTATTCATCAAGATCAACGGAGTGATCAACACGGCGATAACCCTGGTATCCAACATAGTGCTCTATTATCTCGCGGTTAAGAGCGGCATCGGACAGTCCTCATATTTTGCTTTCACGGCCGCATACGGCATGCTCTCAGGCGCATTTATGACCCTCTCCGGCATGGCTCTTTCCGCCGCAAGGATAAGACCTATACTCGAGATGGCTGAGCCCTTCCTGAAGACCGAACCCGAGACTTCAGACAACAGGGAG
>CACYRM010000199.1 GCA_902776845.1 Oscillospiraceae bacterium | reverse complement strand
ACAAGAGAATTATACCATTCCGGTTGACACTCTAACAGTTGTTAGGTATTATCTCTCTAACAATCGTTAGAGAGGTTTTGGTTATGACCACAAAAGAGAGAATAATGGATGTAGCGCTTCATATGTTCTCTGAAAGAGGCTATGAAGCAGTATCGATAAGGGATATTTGCGGTGAGGTTGGTATTAAGGAAAGCACGCTTTATTATCACTTCAAAAATAAGATGAATATCCTTGATTCGCTTATCGCTAAGTTCAAAGATCACATAAACGGTCTTTTGAGCCATATAGATGAGATGCCGCAGATGCCTTCCGGAAAGACAAAGAAAAAGAATGCCGGAAGCACAGATATTGCAATCTCATGATAAGGCTGATGATGATCGAACAGTTCCATAATGAAGAAATGCGTGCGCTTTACGAGAAGACTATGTTTACCGACCCTTATGATATCTATCTCAGAGTATTCAGAATGCTTGCTACCCAGGGTACTTTTCCCGAATCCCAGGTTGATGCTATCGTCCGCCGGTATCACGCATATATGACTATGCTGACATATAGATATCTTCTTAACGGCGAACTTACCGAAGAGAGAAAGAAAGTGTACAAAAAAGAAGTTCATGCGCTGATGAACGGCGGAGTTATATGAAGAAGATAGCTATGTTTACCATGGGCACCAGAGGAGATGTCCAGCCCTATATTATCTTATCCCGCGCACTTATGAATTCCGGCTTTGATGTAATTCTGGGGTCGCACCCGTGCTGGCGTTCCCTGATAGAATCCTATGGTGTGCATTTTGAGCCGGTCGGACCGGATATTGATATCGAAGCAGAAGCAGCTGCGATAAGAGGCAAGTCATCCAATGCGGCACTCAGCATGATAAGGTGCATGAACTTCATAATGAAGATTATCCGGGATTCTTCGAAAGAAGTATATGAACTCTGTAAAGGCAAAGATCTGATCATTGTGACACACAGTAAAATGGGTGCAGTCGAAGCAGGCGTATTAGGGATCCCGACGGTGGACGTCTCTCTTCAGACAGAGATGATCCCTGAGAAGAACAAGCCTGTAAGCTTTAAGGACAGGATCATCGGGAAAATGATCGGCAGACAGATCGACAAACCATTCAACAAGATCCGCAGACAATACGGTTTAGGGCCTATGAAAAACGGCGACGAATTAAGGTCTGATAAACTGAATCTGATCCCCATAAGCAAATATGTTGTAGAGCGGAGCCCTTACTGGGAGGATATAAATATACTGACCGGTTACTGGTACGGTGAAGAGCCGGAATATATTCCTGACAGCAAGCTTTCTGACTTCATTGAAGCAGGTGAGAAACCTGCAATCCTCGCACTCGGTGCGATGTCTTTCGAGGACAGAGCAGATAAGGCCAAGCTTGATATGTTTGTTAACGCGTTTCAAAAGACCGGCTGCCGTGCGGTGATCCAGGGCTTCCAGAAAACACTTCAGGATTATGATCTTCCTGATACAGTGATCGCCTGCGGTAATGTTCCGCACAGCTGGCTCTTCAGGCAGGGAAGCTTTGTTATCCACCACTGCGGTTTTGGTACTACAGCAGCCTCAATAATCTACGGCATTCCGTCTATACCAGTTCCGCATGTCTTAGATCAGCTTGGTTTTGCTATGCAGCTTGAAAAGTGCGGCGTGGCAACAACTCATATAGATGCAAAAGACCTGTCTGAAGAAAAAATCGTCAAAGCTATAGAAGAGATGAAAAAAGACTGCCATATCAAGAAACACAATGCAGAAATGATCTCAGAGAAGATCCGCACTGAAGGCGGTGTTGATGAGGCGGTAAGACAGATAATCCGAATAACCGGGGAAACAGATCTTAGAAAACAGTTCAGATGATTCAAGATTTAATCAAATTCCTAATTGACGGCTAAGAACACACGAAAGAAGGAAGCCTTATGAGGTTACCCGCATCAAGCATGATGCAAAGGCTCAGATCAAGCGGCTCAGTGTCTATTACATGTGCATTGATGATCTTCCTCTATAAAATAACCTGAAATTATTGAAGCCTGCGAGTCATTTTCGCAGGCTTCTTAGTATGTTTAATTCATTATTTTTCCTTGTACACCTTGACTTTATTACCCGGCCCCAAAACACAGTAAAACTTCTGACCGCATTTCTCACATGTGTAATAAACATGAATACCGGTTGCATATCTTTTCCTCAACGAAGCCTCCTCCTCGTT
>CACYRM010000198.1 GCA_902776845.1 Oscillospiraceae bacterium | reverse complement strand
CGAAACGATCAGTATTTATCTGAATTATCTGACAGAAAGCTTTCTGTTTTCCGAAGCAGTCAGATATGACATAAAAGGAAAAAAGTATTTTGATTATCCAATGTCATTAACTTAGCGGCAACCGCTACTTGCCACTGAGATGGACCGCTGTCACTTTAATCCTTCTAATCCATCTCGGCATTCCAAGTGTATATCTCAATAACTGCGGACATCGTTTCACTTGGAATTTTTAAAAGGATCGCTTATGGGTGTTCGAGTATTTGGCATGTAGATTGCTTTTGTTCCGTTCGTAGTGTCTGTCAGGCCGTATGGGAACCACATTCCGCGCGAGCTCATCATATATTGATTGCATTATTACCGCCTTCTGTTCCTGATCTGTTTCAATAATTGCGTGAATCAGTTCGTCTTTCAGAATACCAATGCTGACATTCCGATTCAACATCATTCTGTGTTTATAACCGGTCTTAAGCCTCTCCTCGTGCTCGTTCTCTACATCATGAATGATATCTTCTGCCAGGTTGCTGACATATATTGTGCTGTATATGTCCTGCTCCAGTATTCTTGCCTTCACACCTGAGAAGTTTTCCAGCTGGAGCCGATCCTTTAATGTTTCATACGCGGTCTCGATTCCCCACCGCAAATGATAGATCTCCTTGAACATCTCCTGAGAAAACTCTTCTCTCGGCAAATTCGTGATCAGCACTTCTATCTCCCCACTATCTAGTTGCACTCGTATCATTCGAAGCATAAAGGAATCCTGCGAGTTTACCAGCTCTTCATCCTTGGTTCCACGATAATTGTTTCTGCGGCTTGCGGTGAGCTTAATTTCAACATCTTCATCATCAGATATCAGGGCCCTTTGTTCCGACTTGAAGTCTGTACTTGCCAGCCGGATAACAAATCGAGTGTTGCTTTGAATCATCCGCATAATGGCCGGTATTGACGGATATCCTCGATCCATGAGTACCATAAACGGGTACTTGTCGCCAACAGTGTCCCTAACCCTGGCAATCTGCTCTTCTGCAACTCCCATTTCATGAAACTTTACGCGATTGATATCACTGTCCAATATGAACCTGTTCAGCACATCATATAGGCATCCTAAACCCAACTGTGCCTGCAGCTTTGCATCTTTTCTACCAGCTGTCCCGAACAATTCGAGAGTTTCCTCTGTAGTGGGAATGTTAATGCCGGAACCATCAGCGGCCAGCATCAGGTATCCTGAGTACAAGCGCGGGGTCTCTTCGGGATCCTGGTAATAGTTCTGATTGTGATGCTGGTACAGAAATTTTATCGCTTCCGGATTGAGCTTCATTCGCTGTTTGTGGTATGCAGCCTTCGAAACCTGTGTGTCCGGATGGACGATCTTCATGTAGTTACGCACCTCCATGTGAAGCGTAAGCCCTCTTCGATTCACCATGGAGAGTATGAGATCTTTTGCCGGCAGCTTCCGATTCCTGATGAGCACATTGGTTTTACCTCCCCGGCATAGCTCCAGGAAGATTTCCCAACTTAACACGTTCATATCATGGAATAGGCGACTGCTTGCTTTTCTCACTACACGCCTCCGTGTCGAATCTCAGTCGTCGTAAACAAGTCGGGGCTTCTTCTTGGCATAAGCTGCTTTCAGATAAGGTATCTGTTCCTCAGTTACGGGACCCAAATTGGCCTTAACCGTCTGAACAACTTTGCCGTCAACGCGCTTGTTCTCCACGAGGCTGGCGTAATGGTAAGTCTCGCCGTTGTAGGTCTTGGTTAGAATCTTGATAAACATGCCATCCCTCGGAAGATTTTCTCACTACAAGGATAACATGTTTATTCTATAATGTCAATATTTTACAAAGTCTTTTCTCACTACATCATCCTTTCCTTAAGTTAACGACATTGCCCGGTTAATAGTAAAGTATTTGCCGGCATCAACCAGTTTTTTGATCTCCTTCACCCGTTCGGAGAGATCTTCGATACCCTGGAGCTGCCGATCATGGGCCTGATTTCCGACCGGAGCTACAGCTATGTGAGCAAGAAAGTGCGGCGGATGACAAGCAA
>CACYRM010000197.1 GCA_902776845.1 Oscillospiraceae bacterium | reverse complement strand
TTCCTTTTTCAGTTGGATTTACGCTGAAACGATCAGACGGTGAAACGCTGAATGTCCCTGAGCAGGTCGTCGCACTGTTCGGAATAAACTTCCAGAGGCTCAACGTTCTCAGGTGAGCCTTGCGAGATCTCGTCGGCCTTTGCAGAAAGCCTTGTAAGAGGTCTTGTGATCGTACTCGTGAGGATGATGATAAGCAAAATGTTCATGACGGATGCAACCGCAAAGATAAGCACGCTCATGATCTCCGTGTATCTCAGTGAATTAACGAGTGCCATGTAGTTCTCGGAATTCGTTCTGAACTGCTCGTTATTGACCGAGTAGATATACGTGTTGAGGTAGTCCTTTATCTTGGTGCACTCATTATATTTTGCCGTGTATTCATCGATGTTCCTGCCTCGCTTTGCCTGGACAGCTTCGTCAGCGGTCTTAAGGTAAGTGTCGAGCATATTTCTGATATCGCGCTCCGAGAGCTTAACGTTGCTGTCGGTAATGTTGCTGTTGAGCTGTCTCATCATTACCTTCACGTTCTGGTATGAAGCGAAATAAAGCTCAAGATCATCAGTGCCCTTTGTCTCCAGATAGCCCGTAAGACCCTGATGCGTCTTGTTCAGACCGTCGGACAGCTCATTAAGACTGATGTTGCTCGCGAATACCGAGTTGATCTTATTAAGTGCCTGGTTCAGGTTGAAGTAGATGAAAATATTGACACCCATCGCAATGACGGATGTTGCCAGGAATACCGCGACAAGCTTACGGGAGATCTTCATGTTGGCAAAGAAATTAGCCTTCATTCTTATCTTCCTCCGGATAGTATTTCGCGACATTTGTCCTGTCGATCTTTATATATCCTGCAGTCGCATAATTGCTTGG
Source organism: Oscillospiraceae bacterium (assembly GCA_902776845.1). GTDB lineage: Bacteria > Bacillota > Clostridia > Saccharofermentanales > Saccharofermentanaceae > Saccharofermentans. Next base: position 1,186 of record CACYRM010000197.1, on the reverse strand, counting down.
CAAGCCTGTGTCGTTATATTCGTTAAGCAGGTTGATGCACTGCTTCGCGATGGTGTCCGCCTCGACAGTAAAAGTTACAGAGACAGAGCCTTTCTCGATAGCTTTTAAGATAGTCTCCGAATCGTAGTATCCGAGGATCTTGGTCTTTCCTACCAGGTTCTTCTCGACGATACACTGGATCGTACTTTCCGTCGTACGGTCGTTCAGGCAGACGATGACATCAGGAATGTTATTCTGCTTATCGAGCTCATCAAGCTTCTTCATGATCTTTTCCTGCGTCGCAAACGGAGTGGACGTGTCTACCGTATAGCTTGAGAGCGAGACCGTGCCTCCCGCCATAAATGCCATGATGCTTCTGTAGATCGTATCATCGGAGTTTCTCGTATCGGTATCAAGCAGTATAACGGCGTTAAGCGTAGATGCCGTCGGTTTCTCGCCTCTCAGCTTCGCCAATTGACGTCCGTATTCTTTACCAAGATCAACGTTGTTAAGGTTAACGAAACTCGTTCTCGAAGATTCTTCACAGTCGGAGAGAACAGTAACAACCGGAATATTGTTTTCTATCGCTTTTTTGCACAGTGCGCTCGTCTCTGCGGAATTATCACCCTCAAGGATGATTCCGTCCACTTTCGAGCTTATCGCAATATTTATACGGTCAGCTTTTGAATAGTTCTTGGTCAGGTTCTGGCCGGTCATCTCGACATAGCAGCCGTTCTGCTGTGCATACTCCGTGATCTCTTTATAGATGCGTTTGGAGAGCTGGCTGTCAGGGTCTTCCGCAATATAAGCGTAGAGTCTAGGGTATTCCGTATAGACTTCTTCCTGGACCTCGCCTATGCGCCTGATCATGTCCCTGTAGAAAACAAGTCCTGCGACCGTCGCGAAAAAAAGAACGAGCACTATGCCCGCCAGTATCGTGACTGCCAATCTGTTTTTTGAGACCCTGATCTTCTTCATGCCGTTAATTATACTCTATAGATTTCTTGTGCGCATTATTATTAGGCAAGGACCTCTAACAGCGTTCGGCTTGGGTGAGTGATGAGAAGTGACACGTTTCAGGTATCTGTTTGTGTCACCTGGCAGCAATTTTCAGGAAATTGCTAAATAGTGACACGATTTGACCCATTGAACGTGTCACTTTCCATCACAGCTAATATTTTTTGCGCACAACAAAAAACGGCGGGAA
>CACYRM010000196.1 GCA_902776845.1 Oscillospiraceae bacterium | reverse complement strand
CCGTTCTCGGCAATTATGTTATGTCCTGCGAAAACCAGATCCTGTGTGGACTCGCCCGCACCGGCGTCGCAGTAAACATATCCTGCCATAAGCTTCGCGCTCTGCATCTTAACGAGATCTCTTCTGTATTTTGCCTTGCCGATGATCTCATCCGAACAGGAAAGATTGAAAATAACCTGCGCTCCGCTATTCACATATTCTTCCGATGGACTGGAAGAAACCCAGAGATCCTCACATATCTCGACAGCAAAAGTCAGATCCCTGCAGTCAAAGATCATTCTTCCGAAGCAGACGTCATCCTCTATGACCACATTCTCTACTTCATTAAAAGGAGTAAAATGTCTGAGCTCATAGAATTCGGAATAATTCGGAACATTCTGCTTGGGAACAATTCCAAGAATTTCGCCTCCGTAAAGAACGGCCGCACAGTTATACAACTTTCCGCCCACCTGTACAGGAAGACCGGCAATAATGACGGTATTAAGGTCTTCTGTTTGTTCGGCAAGGTCATATAATCCGTCAATGGCTTTATCAAGCAGCGCATTCTGATTGAATAGATCGCCGCAGGTATAACCGGTAAGACCAAGCTCCGGAAACACAACTACTGCAGTGTCATTTGCTGAAGCTTTTTTCGCGAGTCTGACTGTCTCGGAAACATTGAAATCGACATCAGCCACCCTGACCTTCGGGCTTGCCGCCGCTACTCTGATAAAACCGTCAAGCATGGTAATACCTCCCGGATGCTCAATATCTATAGATTATACACCCTGTAAATATTAATAAAAAAGCGGTCCCCTAAGGAACCGCTTCCCAAATAATCTGTTTGAAAGATTACTTTCTGATACCGAGTCTTGCAATAAGTGTTCTGTAACGCTCGATATCGATAGCTGCAAGATAGTCAAGGATATTTCTTCTCTTACCAACCATCATGAGAAGACCTCTTCTGCTGTGGTGGTCACCCTTGTGAGTCTTGAGGTGTTCTGTGAGGTGATTGATCCTGTAAGTAAGAAGAGCAACCTGAACCTCCGGAGAACCTGTATCGCCCTCAGAGAGTGCATATTCCTTGATGATAGCCTGCTTGTCGAAAGATGCTGACATAATCTTTCCTCCTTTAGAATAAATACGCCTGGATCGAAGTTAAGGGTCGGAGTCTTCCGCAAAACTGCGATTAAGGCAACTTGGTGATGATAACATCCGAAGCCCCGTTTGTAAAGGATTTTTATATAAAACGGCTGCCTTTATTCAAGACAGCCGCATATATTACTGATTGTCTGCTCTTATCACTTGAAAACAGAGAAGTTTCTGATGATAGGAGCAATCGTGTTGGCAACTGTGGACATGAGCTTAATGAAGATGTCCAGAGCAACGCCTACAACGTCCTTACGTGTGTCACCGATCGTGTCACCGGTAACAGCAGCCTTGTGCGCAGGAGATCCCTTTGCGTGGCCCTTGAGCATACCCTGCTCAATGTACTTCTTAGCGTTGTCGAATGCACCGCCGGAGTTACCCATGAAGATAGCTCTCGGGATAGCAACGATCGTAGCGCCTACGAGGATACCGCCGACGAACTCAACACCAAGGATGAAGCCGCCTACGATAGGAATGAGGAGAGCTAAGACTGAAGGAAGAACCATTCTGCGGATAGCTTCCTTAGCTGCCATCTCGATCATCATGTTGTAGTCAGGCTTAGCCTTACCGTCAAGAACTTCCTGTGTCATCTGCTTGTCGCCGACATCAGCCATGATCTTGGCAGCATCGATCGTGTTATCTGTAAGGATAGCGCAGAAGTATTCAACGAGTGCGCCGCCAAGGATACCGCCGGCAACAACGAAGAATGAAGCGAAGTTAAGTGTCAAAGGCTCACCGATAGTTGTGTAGTTACCAACGTAAGCCATAATGAGTGATACTGTTGCGAATGCTGCGGAACCGATTGCGAAGCCCTTACCGATAGCAGCTGTTGTGTTTCCGACTGCGTCGAGCTTATCAGTGATCTTACGGACATCAGGATCAAGGTGGCATGCTTCAGCAAGACCGCCAGCGTTGTCTGCGATAGGTCCGAAAGCATCGATGGAAACCGTAGCGCCG
>CACYRM010000195.1 GCA_902776845.1 Oscillospiraceae bacterium | reverse complement strand
ATTCCGGATTATCTTAATGAACCGGAACTGTTCTTCGGTTTGGAAGGCGAGGCGTTAGATGACCGTCTGCGGGACCTTTACCACGATAAGATCTCTGATGAGGAATTGCTGAAAACAATGTATGCCGCGCCGTTACTATATCCTGCGGGTGCTGTGATGACATACAGCAATACGAATTACAAACTGCTTGCGTACATAATTGAAAAAGTATCCGGCATGAAATACTGTGATTATCTGGAAAAGTATATCTTCAAGCCGTGCGGAATGAAGAATTCATATGCAATGCGCGTTGATAAGTACACTTATGTGCCGGTAGATTTTAAGGAACAACTGGAGTTCGGCGCTGTTGATGAACACGGTTATTCAATGTCACCCAACAGCGAGAGGGGAGACGGCGGAGTCTGCACATGTCTTACTGATTTTCTTGCATTTGACAGGGCATTGTTTAACGGCAAACTTCTTAATGAGAATTCCATGGAGATCCTTCTCAAGAACGACAAAGGATACTGCTGCGGCCTGATGCATGATAACACCGGTTACAGCCATACCGGCGGAGGCTTTACGGCAAGTACATATAACACCATAATCAATTCGGAGAAATACGGACACATATATTATATTTCACTGGAGCATTGCTGACACATTTTAATATTTGATCGGGATTGAATCCTGAATGCTGCGAATTAGAATTATAGGGGGAAAACGGAATGAAAAAAGCATGTATTACTGTATTAGCAGTTCTTTTGAGTTGTCAGTTCATGACATCGTGCCAGAAAGCGATTTCAGAGGAAACGATGGTGCCGTCTGAGTCCGAATCTGTGCCTGAATCTGTTGAGGAGGATGACGGTATTTCGGTCGGCGATCACATCCTGTTTGGCAGTTATCCGCAAAAAGGCGTGAGCGGAACGGATACATTCGATAACGCTCCGATAGAGTGGCGCGTGCTTGATATTCAGGACGGAAAAGCGCTTATTCTCTCGGAATATCTGCTGGATACGTCCGTATACTACTACGATATGGCTGATGTTACCTGGGAGACAAGCTCTTTGCGGAAATGGTTAAACGGCACGTTCTATGACACGGCGTTTTCTGATAGTGAAAAGAGCCTGATCCAGACGGTGACAATAAAAAATCCTGACAACCCGGTATACGGAACGCCGGGCGGCAACGATACCGAGGATAAAGTGTTCTGTCTGAGTCTCGAGGAAGCTCAGCTTTATTTCAAAGATGCCAATGACCGCATGTCCGCTCCTACGGATTATGCGGTATCGAGTGGCGCGGCGATCAGCAATGACTGCACACTTGAGAACGGCATGAAGACAGGCTGGTGGTGGCTCCGTTCTCCGGCATCTTCTTCAAACAGGGCAGCTGATGCGGATTGTTACGGCAACATCGATACTATGAGAAACGCGGATGGCGTTGACGGTGATATTGTTTTTGCCGAGACCAATTGTGTCCGCCCTGCAGTTTGGATAGTTCTTTCCGATGAGATTGTTGAAGTAAAGTAAAAGGTAAGCTCACCTGAAAAGAACGCAGATCATTTGATCAAACGCGTCAGAAATGATTTTATTTTTCGCGTCATTTCCAAAATATTTCCTAAGTTGAGCTATTTAAGAAAGCATTTTTGCAATTTGGGGTTATTTTACCTAAACCATTACCTGAATCTTGCAATTCTGGAAATATTTAGGAAATACAACAGACACCGCCTGTTCAGACCAGAGCAGGCGGTTTTTCTTTATGATAATATTGTATTGTGGTCAGTATGCCGGGTCATCGGTAAAACTTGTTATAGAATAATGTGAGACGGGCAGGGGATAAGCATGAATAAAGACTGGTCTGAACAGAATAAAAGAATGCAGCTGCTGATCAAGAAGGCTGACTCGTTTGACGAGGGCAGGGATGTTCTTTTCGCGCTGCGTGATGATCTGATGAATACGCTTCTATCTTTCAGGAAAGAACTTAAAAGGGAAGATTTTGATGCTATGCCTTTTATGAATGCTGACGGATATCACAGCAAGAATATCGCGTATTCTATATGGCCGGATATCACAGCAAGAATATCGCGTATTCTATATGGCACATTTTCAGGATAGAGGATATCGTTGCACATACTCTCGTTTGCGGTGATGAAGAGGTGCTGTTTACAGGCAACTATCAGAGCCGCATTGGTTCACCGGTAATAACAACAGGAAATGAACTTGTGAAAGAACAGATAGCTGATTTTACAAAACAGCTGGATATCGATGAACTGTATTCGTATATCGCAGACGTAAAGAAGAGTACGGAAGAGATAATGCGCAATCTGACATATAACGATCTTAAGTGCAGGGTATCTGATGAAGGCAGAGAGAATCTGAAGGCACTCGGCGTAGTAAGCGAAGATGAGAATGCTGTCTGGCTGATCGATTACTGGTGCAAAAAGGATGTGCGCGGTCTGATACAGATGCCTTTCTCAAGGCACTGGATCATGCATATAGAA
>CACYRM010000194.1 GCA_902776845.1 Oscillospiraceae bacterium | reverse complement strand
CAGGCAAGAGAGATCCTGCTGGACTTTATCGATTATTACTATACTGACAGCGAACTTAATGAAGGACAGTTTTTTGCCAGGGCATTCACGAGCAGCGGTGACAGGATCATGACCAAGCAGCTGTCGTTGCTGCAGCTCGGTGCGATCGTTTATGCTGTTATTATAATTGTTGTTGGATTGATCGTCGTTAGCGTTATCATAAAGAGGCGAAAAGTCGCCGTGGCCAAGCAGAAAGCTGATCAGGCTAAAGCCGAGGCAGATAAGAAAAAGGCCGAAGCGGCACAGAAACAGACTGAGTTCGACCAACAGAAATATAATGACCAGCTTGAGACGCAGTTTGTTGCCGTAAGCTGTCCGAACTGTGGCGCGACAGCCAACAAGATCCGCAAGGCGACGGTCGGTTACTGCCAGTACTGCGGAACGGCGATAAGGGTCGATCAGGAAGGCAACGTCAGGATATTAAGCGGAAGTGATCAGGAAACAACATGAATTTCTATGTAGCCACATTATTCCCGGAGCAGGTGACCTCGTATCTTAATACGAGTATTACGGGCAGGGGTATCGCAAAAGGCGCGATCTCGCTTGAATGCATCCAGATGAGAGATTACGCTCCGAATACTTACGGCCGTGTGGATGATACGATCTACGGCGGCGGTACGGGCATGATGATCCGCTGCGAACCTGTATTTGGCGCATATGAGAAGGCAGTCGAAATGTGCGGCGGGAAGAAACCTTACACGGTATATATGTCGCCCAAGGGAAAGGTTTTCGATCAGGCAAAGGCTCACGAACTTGCAAAGCACGAAAACCTTCTTATCGTATGCGGACATTACGAAGGCATCGATGCGCGCGTTATTGACGAGATCTGCGATGAGGAGATATCGATCGGTGATTATGTTTTGACCGGCGGCGAGACTGCCGCTATAGTGGTCATCGATGCCGTGGCAAGACTTGTTCCGGGTGTGCTTCCCAATGAGGAGGCATATACCAATGAGTCGCATACCGCCGGAATGCTTGAAGCGCCCCAGTACACGAAGCCTCCGGTATGGCACGGACGCGAGGTTCCGGAAGTGCTCAAGAACGGCAATGACGCCGCAATTGCGGACTATAACCGCATAGCGGCACTGGTCGACACATGGCACAACAGGCCTGATATGCTCGATAAACTTGACATTTCCGAAAGTGATTGGGCGAAAATGCTTGCCTTTGAAAGAGGCATGTGCTAAAATTCTCCAGTTATCAGGGTGGTCCTCTGCCATTATCCAGGCAAGAACATCTGCAGGAAAGTGAGGAAATGAACAATATGGATTTAGTAAAAGTCATCGAGAGCGAGAATATTCGCAACCAGTATCCTGAAGTTGAAGTCGGCGACTTCGTAAAGGCTCACCTTCTTATCAAGGAAGGCGCTAAGGAGCGTATTCAGGTATTCGAAGGCTATGTCATCGCAAGAAAAGGTTCCGGCCTTTCAGAGACAATAACGATCCGCCGTGTATCTTACGGTATCGGCGTAGAGAGAATTCTCCCTGTTAACTCACCCAAGATCGATCACATCGATGTTATTCGTAAGGGTAAGATCAGAAGAGCAAAGCTTTATTATCTCCGCGATCGTCAGGGCAAGGCTGCAAAGATCACACAGAAGATCTGATCCGCAGTTTAGATTCGGTAATCAGGAGGTTGTCTTTCGGGGCAACCTCTTTTTAATTGCGAAAAATGAGTTGGTTTTTCACGATCCGTTGGACATACAACTCAGACATCAACTTTTCGAAACCGAAAAGCTATGAAAAAAGTTGAGAAACCGCAAAAATCAACTTTTTCATCAACAATTAAGGTTGGAAATGCTATGAGAAAAGTTGATGGTGTGTGTCCGGGGTGCGTAATATGTTAAAATCTGTGAGAAATACGGCGCGAGGTTTTTATGACTGAAAGAAAGAACGACATCAACTGGTTTCCGGGGCATATGAGAAAAGCCCTGAACGAGACAGGCGAGAGGATGAAGCTCGTCGATATCGTATATGAGACGTGCGATGCGAGGATACCTTTTTCGAGCATTCGAGCAGGAATCCGGAACTGGACAGGATAATTGGCGACAAGCCGAGGATCGTTATCCTTAACAAGGCTGATCTTGCGGATCCTGCGAAAACGCCCGCATGGATCAGCAGTTTTGAAGCATCAGGGCTCCGTGCGTGCGCGCTCGAGAGCACCCATAAAAAGGGTTTTGACAGGCTTAATTCCATCACGATGGAACTCATGAAGGACAAGCTCGAAAAGGCCGCCGAGAAAGGCCGTACCGGAAGACCGGTAAGGGTAATGGTGGTAGGCGCGCCCAATACAGGAAAGTCCACGCTGATCAATGCTCTTGCGGGGCGTAAAGCCGCAGTTACCGGTGATAAGCCCGGCGTTACAAAAGACTTCAAATGGATCATGACGGGCGGCAGGCTCGAACTCATGGACATGGCCGGCGTACTTTGGCCGAGGATCGCGAATGCGAAGAGCGGCATATGCCTTACAGCGCTCGGTTCGGTCAAGGAAGAGATCACCGATGTTGTCAAAGTTGCCTATGAGACATTGAAGATAATGTACGATATCTATCCGGATCTCCTGAAGGAACGCTACGGCGTCGATATGGAGATACAGGCAGAGGAAGATGAAGGATATTTCCTGGATCCGTTCTATGATATCTTCCTTGCGATGGCAAAGAAGAGAGGCTGCATTTTGAGCGGCGGAAGGATCGACGAAGAGCGCTTTGCAAGGCTTTTCATAAATGATCTTATGCCTAAGCTTACGACTGAACAGCTGATTGCGAAATACGATGCAATGTATGAATATGAGAAGGATTGTTTCGCCAAAGGATATAAGATGATCGGCGGCATCGATGAGGCCGGAAGAGGACCTCTCGCGGGTCCCGTTGTAGCGGCTTGCTGCATTCTTGATCCCGATGTGAAGATACTTGGTCTGGACGATTCGAAAAAACTCTCGGAGAAGAAGAGGGAAGAACTTTTCATCGAGATAAAGGAGAAGGCTCTGGCATACGCAGTTTGCGCTGTAGGGCCTGAGGAGATCGACGCGATCAACATCCTCGAAGCCACAAAAAAAGCCATGAGAACCTGTGTTGCCGAACTCGCTTCCAAGGGCAAGTCTCCGGACATTCTTCTCATCGATGCTGTGAACCTCTCTGGCACGGGTCTTGATGTCATTCCGATCATAAAGGGTGACGCAAAATCCGATTCGATCGCTGCCGCTTCAATTCTCGCGAAAGTCACGCGAGACCACATGATGACCGAATACGACGAACAGTATCCCGGCTACGGATTCGCCAAGCACAAGGGCTACGGCACCAAGGACCACTATGCCGCAATACGCGAAAAAGGAATGACCCCGATCCACCGCAGGTCATTCCTGAAAGTGATACATTAAAGTTTTAAGCAAACGTTGAGATTGATATTGTTTCGTTCGCGCCTCTGCACAAGTCTCTCGCAACGAAAAGAGGAATATTGTTTCGTGAGCGATTCCGCACAAGCGAAGCGCGGAGGACCTAGCGAACGAAAGAATATTCCTCGCCCTCTTGACTTTGAGGCAAACCTTCGGTATTATATCGCTCGTGAAAGAAGAACGTCCGTTTCTCACCTCAAGCGGCTTTAAGTTTGTGAAGAGGTAAATAACTAGATAATTAACCTATTTTTCGAGGGGTTGCCATTAAGGCAGGGTAGTTATGAGAGAACGGATTTTATCCGTTCTTTTTTTATGCAGTAATTAGGAAGTCTTAACTAAGGAGGTGGCTACCATCGCAAAGACCAATGATACTCAGATGATTAACGGAGCTATCAAGTTCCCTCAGGTTCGTCTTATTGACGCGGAAGGACAGATGGTCGGTGTTGTTCCGATCGAAGAGGCTCTTAAGAGCGCTGAAGAAGCTGAATTAGATCTCGTCTGCATTTCACCTAATCCTGATAACCCGGTATGCAGAGTCATGGATTACAACAAGTTCCTTTTCGAGAAGGGTAAGAGAGAGAAGGAAGCAAAGAAGAAGCAGAAGGAGACTGAGCTCAAGGAAGTCGGACTGAAGCTTACAACAGATGTTCACGATGTCGAAGTTAAGCGCAAGATGGTCATCAGATTCCTTTCTTCAGGCGACAGGGTAAAAGTTAACATCAGATTCAGAGGCCGCGAGATGGCTTTCCAGAATAAAGGTTTCGAGGTCATGAACAGTTTTGCTGACAGCGTAACCGAATACGGATCAGTTGACAGACCGCCGAAGATAGAAGGCAGGAACATGGTAATGTACCTGTCACCGGCAAAGAAAAAATAATTTAGGAGGATAGAAATATGCCCAAGCAGAAGACACACACTTCTTCAAAGAAGAGATTCAAGGTAACAGGTACCGGTAAGGTTCTCCATAAGCAGGCTTTCAGAAGCCACATTCTGAGCAAGAGACCTACTAAGAGAATGAGACACTTGAGACACAACCAGGTTTGCTCGGATCAGAATGCAAGAATCATCAAGAAGATGATCCCTTACGCTTAATTGCTTAGAATTTAGGAGGACAAGATAATGTCAAGAGTTAAAAGAGGAATCCGCACAAGAGCGCGTCATCATAAGATTTTAAAGGCAGCAAAGGGTTACTGGGGTCATAAGAGCAAGCTTTTCAAG
>CACYRM010000193.1 GCA_902776845.1 Oscillospiraceae bacterium | reverse complement strand
TGCTTCTGACAGCTGCATTTTATCTCGTATTTCGTATAGTCATGCTAGTTAAAAAAGGGAATGTAAAGAACATCTAAATTGTGTCTGTTACACTTACTGCACCGGGGTAACCTATACGAACCCTCAAGTTCGTGAGAACCCCGGTTTTTCGTTGCAATCAGGGGGGTTAAGGATTTGTGGGGCATTATGCTTCATTTCAAAAAGCTGAAAAGTGCCAGAAAAAACGAAAAAATATGGAATTCGAACCCACGAGGCTGTTATTGTTACTTTCTTTTATTTGCAGACTGATAGAATTCCGCTTCAACCTGAACAGGCGTCTTGTACTGCAACTTTTCATAACATTTCAGGCACTGAATTGTTAACAGCGGTTGATAGACTGCCTTTGCGCGAAGCATTACAATAATGTTATAAATAATAGCAAAGGTGGGAATGGTATGAGAAAGTCATATATAGACAACGTCCGCTGGATAACTGTCGTCGTAGTAGTGTTCTATCATGTGATCTATATGTACGCGACTGAGAGTGTGACCACCGGACTCGGCAGGATCACGCAGCTTGAGACACAGTACTATGATATCTTAATGTATTTCGTATATCCGTGGATCATGACAGTCCTGTTTCTCGTTGCGGGTATGTGCTCAAGGTACTATCTTGAGCGGCATACAGACCGCGAATTCCTGAGGAGCAGGACGACTAGGCTCCTTGTCCCGTCTACGGCAGGGCTCTTCGCGTTCCAGTTCATCCAGGGATATATCAATGTGATGCTGAATGACGGCCTTTCGTATATGCCGGGCGTCCCGTTCCCGGTCAAAGCGATGATCATAATACTCAGCGGGATCGGCGTCCTGTGGTTCATCCAGGTGCTGTGGGTACTGTCGGTCCTCCTGATACTGATCCGAAGGATCGAGAAAGACCGTCTGTGGGAACTCGGAGGCCGTGCAGGGGTCCCGGCGCTCATATTGCTGGCGATCCCCGTCTGGCTCATGGCGCAGATACTCAATACGCCGATAATCGTCGTCTACAGATTCGGACTTTATGGAGCGGTATTTCTGATCGGATACTTTGTCATGTCGCATGACGAGGTGGTAGAAAGGCTGAAGAAGAGCTGGTTGCTGTTCCTTGCTGCCACTCTGGTCCTGGGGATCGTATTCTGCGGAAGGTATTTCGGGCAGAATTACGCTGACGCTCCGATAAACCGGTCACCGCTCTTTCTGGGCTATTCGTGGTCTGCCTGCATGGCAATGATCGGAGGAATGGCGAAATACGGCGACTTCTCGAATGCGTTCACCAGGTGGATGGGGAAGAGGAGCTTTGGTCTGTACGTGTTCCATTATCTTGGGATCTCGGCAGTAGCTCTGTGGATCGCGAAACCCGGTCTGCTGCCGGCTCCGGCTGTATATCTGATCAGCCTGATCGCAGGATTTGCGGTCAGTTACGTTCTGAACGCGGTGATCTCAAGGCTGCCGTTCTTCCGCTGGGCGGTACTGGGAATAAAGGGGGACAAGCATGTTCAAGGATAATCTGGTGCAATTAAGAAAAATAAACGGTCTGACACAGGAGGAGCTCGCGGAGAAGATAGGAGTCTCCAGGCAGGCGATCGCGAAGTGGGAGGCGGGAGAGACATCTCCCGACCTCGAGAAAGCGCGCCTTCTGGCGCAGACTTTGGATACATCACTTGACGATCTGACAAACTACGAGCCATCCGAGAGCCTGGGACTTCCCGTGCCTCCTAAGGGCAAATACATCTTCGGAGTCGTCACGGTAGGTGACAAAGGGCAGATCGTAATACCTGCGAAGGCCAGGAAGATCTTCGATATCAAAGCCGGCGATCAGATGATAGTGCTCGGTGAGGAAGGACAGGGTCTTGCAGTCATGAAGACAGAAGGATTCCTGGCGATGGCGGATGTCATCAGAAACAAACAATAGCGGAGGATGAACCTGCAAGGATTGAAGGTGGATGGATCGAATCATGGGATATTCTAAATGACTATAATATGTAGGATTAGCAGAGCTTCTGGAGGATTCCGGGAGCTTTTTATTGCATCCCTTTGAAATTCAAATGTGTGATATCATACTAGTGTACGTATCGACAAATCGGGATTTGTGGAGGTCGTGAAAAGTGAAAAATGGGAAGTATCCAGATCCGAATATGATCCATCCGATTGCCGGATATGACAATGAGATCTATGTAAAACCAAC
>CACYRM010000192.1 GCA_902776845.1 Oscillospiraceae bacterium | reverse complement strand
TTTATTTCCGGCATCGCGCCCAGTTTTTCCGCTTCCGAGGATATGAGGTGGACAGCAGAGATATTTGCCTTATCCTTATCCTCTACTTCAAGTGAAGTTCCGCAGTGATTGCAGTAAAGCATATCGTTTTCAGCAGCCGCACCGCAGTTCGGACAGTTGTTGTAATACCACTTGCTGCTCAGTGTCGAAACAATGAATTCCTCTGTCTTCATCCTCTCAAACGCAGCATTGTTATCTTCAACTATCCTCAGCGCACACTTGTGCAAAAGATTGTCTCTGACAACCATCAGAATATAGCATGAGAGAGCGCTGAGCAATGTAATTCCTGCCGGTAAATAGAAGATCAGTTCGTCAACAAAAGCAAACGCTTCATCGGTCATTTCCCTGGTCTCAAAATATGGAATGAGAAATTCATAAAAGACAGGCGTCGCGCAGGCAAAGAAGATGCCAACGATAAGCCAGACCACGGAACTCATCCAGATGATCTTCGGAGTTCTCTTGATAAGTTCATTTACTTTCCCGATATTCTCTTCGCCGAAATCCCTGTCATAGAAAGCTATGCGGTATTTACTGCCGGACTTTTCCGCCCAGGAGACTTTGTCGCTTACAGTACCGGCCGGAGCATAATTCTTGTAATCAGCCTTCCATACCTGAAGCTTGGGAAATATCGAGGTTTGGTGAAGATGATATATGCCTTCCTGCCTGCCGAATGCTTTCAATGCGAGAAAATAGAAAAGAACAGACACAGCAAACATGCCGAGATTAATAAGGTTCATTCCGGGCACATTGCCTATGGCAACCGCATAAACGAAGTATGCGACAGCAACAATACCTACGAAGATCAATTTGACGATCATATCTTCACCATCGTCGGCATAACCGCCACCACCGTGGTAGCCTCCGCCATGGTAACCGCCGCCGCCAAAGCTGCCGCCTCCGTGAAAACCTCCGCCGCTGAAATGATGTCCACCGCCGTGGAATCCGCCACCGTGATGTCCGCCTCTTGCCATTTTTACTATCCCCTTTCAGGAATCAATTATAATCCATTCCTCCCCATACTGGATTATTTGCTGTCAATTGATCGATACGCTTCCGATATTGACATTGATCCTTATGTAATCCGGATCTTCAGCTCCTCTTACGATCGAGATGTTTTTTCCTGAATAATGCTCTCCCGCGATCTTCACGTCACCCGTCTTCACCTTGCATTCGATATCGTAGCGGTCAAGATCCTCAATAGCGTCCAGATTAACATTTCCGGCGTTAGCCTTTATAACCGTCTTATTGAGATTCGTGTTGCTGATATAGGTATTTCCTGCCTTGGTATTGATCTCGGCTTTGAGAAATGAGCTTTCGTTGATGTTGATATTTCCCGTATCTATAACTTCCGAGAACCAGTCGGCAGTAATACCGCTCACGCTGACATCACCGGCCCTGATACAGATATCAAGGAACAACAGGACCGTGTCTTTTCCGACCGTGATAGTGAGCCTCGGTTTATTGACCGCCATAATGCCGCTGCCGAAGAAACTCACAGGCTTCTGTGTAAAAGTAAGCGCGCCGTCTGCAAATGCCGCATCAGGCTCAAGGTCCTTGGCGCCCGTGTATTCAACGCCCTTAAGGCCGCTGCCTTCTCCGGCCGCGATGCTGACCGAGCATACCTTAAGATCCAACTTGACTGACTTTATCTCACCACTGAAATTTTCCATGTCCGTTCTCCTTATCCCCGGTTGGAATACTGCTGATTATCATTACTAAGGTTTTTCTCACAGATACGAAGATTATAACATGCGCTTATTTACAGTATAACGGATAATGCAATCATCATTGTCCCGGCAGGCCTGCTTAGCGATTACTTGCAGTTCGCGACTAAACATTTACTATTCACGACAGTTTGCGTTTTTACATGATGCTGTTTGCTATCCTTACGTTGTCAAAAGCAAAATCTAACAGCAAAGAGGAAAACAGTCATGAAAGATTCAAACGAAAAAAAGATCACAACACTTAAGGTTTTTAAGGTTATAACGATAATATACAGCGTCGTCATAATAGGATGGGCCATCGCTACCGTATACGGCTGGGTCACAGGCGTATCAGAGACCGATTATGTGCCTTTCTTATGTGCCTTTCGCTTTATGCACTGCCGGATACTGTGCTGTGGCAGCTGAATATGAAGCGCTTAAGAAAATGAGCAAGAAGAAAGCATAAACGGATCAAGCTTTATTTCCCATATTCCTGAATAAATAACATTGAAGATACTTGCCGGAGGAGATAACTCTTCCGGCATTGTTATATAATTGGATCAGAATATCATCAGGTTAACTGAGTAAGTTAAATTGGAGTTGTTGAGGATAGAAATGACAATTAAGGAAGCTTGTGACCTGTTAAAAGATGAACTGTTGGATAACGGTTATGAATATGGTTTCTATTTGAATGGGGTGACGTATAAACCCGATTTTTCTAAGGGTTTTGATGAAGATTTTTTCGAGCGGCTATTAAAGGACTATCGCATTCAGGATCCCAAAGATACAAGACGAGCAAAGGTCGGAACCTGCCATGATGCGGTTGTACTGATGAGATCCATTCTTGATGAATACAGTGTTCCAAGCAAGATATGGCTGTTACATGACAGAAAAAGCGGAAAGTTCCATACCGTTTTGACATTCTATCTTGAAGAAAAAGTTATATATCTGGAACTGACACCACAATCCGGAAATCCATGGTACGGCAAAGAATTGGTCTTTGACAGTGAGCAGAGTTTTATGGACGGATATATAAAGGACGGGTATGAAGTGATCGATGTCACAGATTCGGTTGTTATAGGTGAAGCCCCTGACTTTGTGCTTTCAAGAATGGATTAACAAAT
>CACYRM010000191.1 GCA_902776845.1 Oscillospiraceae bacterium | reverse complement strand
TTGCAAGCTGATCAAGTTCATCATTATCGGAAGTGAATGGGAGTATTACGGGAAGGCCGCCTGCCTGACGGATCCCTTCCAGGTATCCCGGCAGCATCCATACACTTTCTTTATCGTCATCCCAAAGTGGCATAACGCCTATAACCGGTTTAAGCATATTTATCATCTCCTGTACAAAGATAAGTATAACGTTATCAACAGCATAGCAGGCATACTTTCTTGGAATGACTTTAATTCTCTTTTTTGCTGGTAATCTTTTTCGCGGGGTATAATCTATAAAGCAAGAGCATCTTTTATGAAGTGACCTGACAAATCTCCGCAAACGCGGAAATGTACCTTTTACGGATACTGTACATAATGTACGTGTAAGCAGGAGGACGAAAGCATGGAATGGATCGAAGCATTACAAAAAGCCATCACGTATATGGAAGATCATCTTCTCGAGGAGATCAACTATGAAGACGTAGCGAAGCAGGTGCACACGTCGAGCTACGAGTTTCACAGGGCTTTCAGTTTTGTGACGGGTTTAACGGCCAACGCGTATATCAGGAACCGCCGTTTATCCCTGGCGGGAAGGGAACTCGTTGAGACCGATGCTAAGATCACGGATCTGGCAATGAAATACGGCTATGAGACACCTGAAAGCTTTACCAAAGCTTTTACAAGGTTTCATGGTGTCGCGCCGAAAACCGCCAGAGAAGAATCCGGCAAGCTGGTGCTTTTCAATCCGCTAACGATTACATTATCCGTGAAAGGTGGTAAGAGTATGGATTACCGTATAGTTCAGACAAAAGAAAAGAAGTTTATCGCACTTGTCAGAGAGTTCAGCAATGCGATCATTAACGACGAAGCCAACCACGACGTGGCTGACTTTTGGGGAGAGGTCAACAGCAATCAGATGCTGTCCCCCATCTGGATGCTGAGGGAAGACGGAAAGCGCGACCTCTATGGTCTCTGCACACCGACAACAGAGGGAAAGGATACCTTCGAGTATGGCATCGGCATCATCATCGACGAAGATACCGCAGAGTTCGATCAGGAGGATCTTGAGAAGAAAGGCTTCCGCATTTGGAACGTCAATCCGGGTACATATGTTGTTTTTGAATGTATTGGCGAAGACGGCGACTGTATCGCTAAGACATGGGAGATGTTCTACAAGGAGTTCCTGCCGCAGATGGGATACGAGGCATATGAAGAGACAGACTACGAGCTTTACTTCGACGGCACAAGACCTGACATATTCTGCGAACTGTGGATCCCGGTTAAGAAAAAGTAAGCTCTTTGTCAGGGAATGAATTAGATTTATACTTCAATTAACACAACAGGTACCGCTTGATCTGACAGGATCCGGCGGTATTTCATTTATATTTTAATTCGTGTGATGGTAAGATAAATTGGTTGAAAAAATATTATGAAAAACGGGGACTTAATTAATATGAATGCACGGGAATACCTGGAAATACTGCATGTAGCCGAAAGGCTTAAAGACACTCCTCGCCATTGCACAACCACAAACGGAAGAACAGAAAGTGTTGCAGAACACAGCTGGAGAGTATCACTTATGGCTTCACTTCTAAGACATGAGTTTCCTAACCTTGATACTGATAAAGTAATTAATATGTGTCTTATTCACGATCTCGGAGAGTGTTTTACCGGTGATATTCCGGCATTTGTTAAGACCGATTCAGACAGGGAGGTGGAAGATTCTTTATTGGATCAATGGGTTAAGTCACTCCCTGAGGAAATATCATCCGATCTTTCAGCTCTTTACAAGGAAATGGATGCACAGGAAACAACCGAAGCCAAAGTGTACAAGGCATTAGATAAACTTGAAGCCCTGATACAGCATAATGAATCGCCTTTAAACACATGGTCAGACAACGAGTACGAGTTGAATAAGACATATGCTTTCGATACGGTTGCATTTTCAGACTGGCTTACAGAATTGCGAAAAGAAATACTGGAAGATACACTTGAGAAGATAGAGCAAGAAGGTCATTAGAAGGTTAACTCATCAACAAAACGTACTATCGTTTTTAGACATGAAGTCTGTGCAGATATATCGGTGAAATGGAGAAATATGAATGAGCGGGAACAGGAAATACAGATTCTTATCTTTTCTGCTTATTGCCGCACTGGAAATAACCGGATGCACAAAGACCGCTGTAACAGATATGACCGGGATCCCGGCAACGAAGGTTATCTCTGAAT
>CACYRM010000190.1 GCA_902776845.1 Oscillospiraceae bacterium | reverse complement strand
CTCATGAAGATCGAACTTCTTAAACGTTACGACCGCGAAAAGTTTACTTTCCCGGTGCTGGGCGATGAATACGGAATCTATGCGGTCAGGGGTCCGAGGGGTGTGCCACATTCGCTGAGTGATGCGCTGAACAGCTGATCTTTACGACAGCACAACATTGGATATATACGTCATCAGTGTTACGACCACATTTATCATCATCAGGACTGACAGCACAAGGATATGCGTCCTGAGCTTGTAGTAGACCGTGGCGATGAATTCCCTGATAAAGGCGTTTATCCAGAAATAACTCTTGGTCCGGCTGCCGATTCCCTCGGCTTTTATATGAAGCCTTGCCGCCAGAAGACCTGCGCGGAAGGCGTGATAGTTGGTCGTTGCAAACGCGATCTTCGGTGCTTTCTTACCTGACGTCTGTTTGATCAGTTCTATTGAATTCCTTAAATTCTCATATGTGTTGGCAGACCGGTCCTCAAGTATGATCGATGATCCGGGGATTCCCTGACTCTTTAGATAATTGCTGATAGCTTCTGCCTCACTGATGACCTCATCACTGCCCTTGCCGCCTGACGGTATGAATATAATGTCTTTCCCGGTTGCCTTCTTCTGCATCTCCGCAAATTCTATAGCGCGGTCGGCCCTCGACTGGAGAAGTTTTGTGAGCGTGCCGTCCTTGCGGATCTGGCAGCCGTGGATAATGATGTAGTCCTTGTCAAATGCCGGAATGTGGCGCGCAGCCTTTATGCCGAGGACGATAGAGCCGGCGAGGATGCACTCGGAATAAACGACAATGATCCCGGCCGTATTTTCGATGAACATTCCGATGAAACGTCCTGTTCCTCTCCAGTTATGGACATCGATCAGCCTGGATGACTGGAGCAAATATGAGACAAAAGCCGGCGTGACAGTCGCGATACAGAGAAGGAGGCTCAGTATTATCGCGAGCATATTCCGCCAGGTGCGGCCTTCTTTCCGGAGAAGATTCATATTGCTTATGGTCGCAAGGACAGCCATTATCACCGCCACAGGCATAGTAAGGATGGCAAATGTCTGAAGGAAGTTCAAAAAGCTTACGAGTATCTCGAAAAGGCCCATCCTCGGAGCAGTTATCAGATTGATCAGGTGCATCAGAAAACATCCGGCCATGAAGATTATCAGACCGCATATAAGGATATTCCGGGACAGGTAAAGATTCTTTTTAAGACCTCTTCTGTACATGATTATGAGATCCATGAGCAGGACCGCCAGGTATATGGCAAGACTTACCCTTACGATGAAGCTTCCCGTGAAATCCCCGAAATAGTCACCGCCTGTGATTATTCCGTTCTTATGAACATATATCACCGCGAGGGATGAACTCTCGCTGCCGTTCTGCACATACACGTATGCGCGTCCGGGATTTTTGGATCTGACACCGACATAGGCGGTATCGCCGGAATACCGCCAGTGAGTGACCTCAAGCATATCCTTGCCGTCATCATCGATGCAGATCTCCGCTCCGGCTGATCCTGAGAGGGCCGCACTGCAATTGAACTCACATGTATATTCGTGGCCGACCGCGTAGACATATATATAGCAGGTGATCAGCATGACGATCGCCAGGAGAAGATATCTTAATTTGATAAACAGCTTTTTCATCAGATGAAACTTTCCGGGTTGAACTTTGAATATTATATAAAAACAGCGGCGGAAGGTGCGGCGCACGCCCGTACTTTTGCCCATGTTTTGAGTATTTTGTGAGAAATACGGGCGAAAACCACGGCGACCGCCAATGTTTCCGCCCGTGTTTTTGTTGAAGAAAGCGCAGCAGCCCCAAGTAAAAAGGCCCGGATGCTGTAATTCCGGACCTTTTCGGGGAGGGCTGTAATGAGATTTGTGAACAAGCTTTCGCTTTAATGACCTGATTATCAGACGTCAACCTGAAATCCACTTAAAAACGGCAGAGGAATTTTCTATAATAGAAAAATATTGCAGCTTAAGGAGATCCGCCCATGGAAGGATACGAATTCATTGACAACAAAGGCACATTTAAGCTTGAGGACCCTGATCTTTACAGCTATCTGTATTTTCCCGACGGAGCTTCAAGCGGCATGATGGGTTCGCTCACACCGGAATTCGGGGGCGATCTTAAGACTTCACAGAATACTTTTATCCTGGAGCCCGTGTCATCGGACAATCTTCACAACAACCGTTCCACCAGGAACTTCTGGCTTTATCTTG
>CACYRM010000189.1 GCA_902776845.1 Oscillospiraceae bacterium | reverse complement strand
ACTGCAGCTGCAACTACCAAGCGCAAAAACGGAATGGCTACTGCCGGAATGATATTCGGTATCCTTGCGGTCTGTTTCTGCTGGATTCCCGTATTCAATATCTTCATTACGCCTACCCTTGGTCTTTTGGGATTGATATTCTCTATAGTTGGACTGGTCAAAAAGAATGTCAAAGGAAAGGGCATGGCTATCGCAGGTCTCATTCTTTCTGTTCTCGCGACGGTATTCGTTGTTCTTTATTATGTTTATATTTATTCTGTCATCGCCAGTTCACCTGAATACGATGAACTCACCGAGTACTGGGATGAGATCTGGGAGGAGGTTGATGAATATTCTTACTACAGCACCTCTTATTCCGGTGAAGCCGGGGCTGATACTGACACTTTGTTTACCGACGGTAATCTTGATTTCGCGACAACTGATAAAGGATATGTCAGCGGAGTCCTTTATATCGACGGATTCAGAGTTGATTATTGACGGTTTTGAAATCTAAGTTAAAGGGGCTGTCTCATTATGAGGCAGCCCCTAATTTATTATCAGTATTATCTGGGCCTTTTTCTTAATGTCTCATCGTAGGAATAGTTCATCTCAAGGAAGTCTTCGCCCTTCTGTTCCTCCGTAAATGACAGTCCGGGATATCCCAGTTGTCTTAATACCTCATATATCGCAACAGCACACGCATTTGAAAGATTAAGACATCTGCAGTCGGCATTCATGGGGATCCTGAAGCATCTTTCAAGATTTGCCCTCAGTATCTCACCGGGAATACCCGTACTCTCCTTACCGAATATCAGATAGATATTTGAATTCTCCGAGGCTGACTTAAAATCGATATCCGAGGGCGGCACTTTTCCGTAGCGCGTCATAAAATAGTACTCGCCTTCATTCTTATTGGCAAAATCCTTCCAGGAGTCATAGAGCGTGTACTCGGCCCATGTTATATGATTTGTGGAAGCTCTTCTGAATTCGGGATTGTCTATGTCAAATCCCACAGGTCCTATTATATGAAGGGCTGCGCCTGCGGCAACGCAGGTCCGCATTATATTGCCTGTATTCTGGGGGATCTCCGGCTCAAACAATACAACGTTTACTATGCTGTTTCCTGATCCAGTCATTTTAACCTCCGCCGGAGATGTCATTTAAATAGACGCACATCTATGTATCAGATGCATGGTTCAAACTTTTTCCGCAGCAACCCTGCTTTTGCTCTTGGTCTTTTCCTCAGTCCCCGGCTCGGCAGGAATAGCAAAGGATATCCTGTTGGACTCTGCGGCAGCTTCAGCGATGTTAAGCATGTGATCGCCGAGTCTCTCAAAGTCGGTAAGCATCTCGGAATAAATTACACAGGCATCACCTGAACATACGCCGGACTTAAGTCTCTCAAGCTGGTGTTCCCTGTAATCATCTGTCATATCATCTATCTTCTGTTCCATCTGGGCCATCTTGATATGGACAGAACCGGGCTTGCTGCCCAAAAGGATGTTATACGCATCCTTTGTGGTGCTTACCATCTGGCTGACTTCAGCTCTTGCCTTCTCTGAGAGCTTAAGGCCTTTGCTCTCAAGGAGATTCGCGTAACCTGAGATATTAGTTGCATGGTCACCCATTCTCTCGATATTACCCGTAATCTTGAAGAGGGCGCTCATGGTGACAGCATCCTTTTCGGACATATCGAAAACCATGGCATGGGAGATATAGTAGGATATCTCTTTGTTCAGATAATCCACATATTCCTCCGTCTCGTTGATCATCTGCTGCTTCTTTTCGTTATTATCAAGGACTGCCTCTATGCTCATCTGGACATTATTTCCGGCCATTACGAGCAT
The DNA here is from genome assembly GCA_902776845.1 of Oscillospiraceae bacterium. Taxonomy (GTDB): domain Bacteria; phylum Bacillota; class Clostridia; order Saccharofermentanales; family Saccharofermentanaceae; genus Saccharofermentans. Next base: position 409 of record CACYRM010000189.1, on the reverse strand, counting down.
TCTGGTGATCTCGTTGCAAAGCGCCCTGATAAGCACTTCTGTACCGACCTGGTTATTAGTGCTGATCATGTTGGGATTGAGATACTTAAGATACTGAACACCCTCTTTATCACTGCCCTTATCGGGAACGATAATCTTTACGAGTTTGACTATCAGATGTCCGAAAGGAAGAAGGATAACGGTCGATGCAAGATTGAATACGAGATGCATATTCGCAAACTGTCTTGCGACATCATTCGGAGATAATGCCCTTACCCAGTCGGCAACAGGAAGCAGATAATAAGCCACCGTGAAAATAACGGTTCCGATCACATTAAAGAGCATATGAAGCATTCCGGCTCTTGTCGCGTTTCTTGATCCGCCGATTGAAGCGAAAACCGCGGTAACGCAGGTTCCGATATTAAGTCCG
>CACYRM010000188.1 GCA_902776845.1 Oscillospiraceae bacterium | reverse complement strand
GCGGGAATAGGAATAATTCATCTGTCGGCTGCACCCGGAGATTGTCCCGGAGGAAGAGGTTTCGGACAGGAGTTCGATTCTCCTCATCTCCACCAAATATAAACGACTGGTAATTCCAGTCGTTTTTTATTTGAAAACCCATTACATTTCGTTCGATTTAATGCTAACAGATCAATGCGTATTCTCTTTTGTAATACTATTCCTTTTAATCATCAGCCGGAAACAAAGTATCGCTATTATTATCAACGGAATATGTGAAAGAGTATGTATCCACAACGGAATCCGGGCATCCTGCTTCATGAATAATAACAAAACACTGGGCATAGAATTATTCACAGCATGCATAAAGGGCCATATCGAATTGGTCTTTATGGTGACATACATAAGTACAGTTCCAAGTGCAGTGCAAAACAGACACATCAGGACTATTCCCACATAAGGAAACCCAGGATAATCCATCCCGAAATTGTGTCCCACACATGTAAGAGGCGCGTGCCACAGGCCCCAGATAATTCCTCCGATAATAATAGCTTTTGGCATCCCCACGAGTTCAATAAGCTTTGGCATCATATAGCCTCTCCAGCCGAGTTCCTCACCTAAGGCGGCAAAAGACAGCACAACACCTTGAACGATCGCAAGCAGCGGATATATGATCACAACAAATGAACTGACTTCAGCTTCGCCAAAAGCCTCCGGACACATCAGCCATATAACGGCATCTCCCAATGTTGCATATATGACCGGAAGGATCACCGCCACCAGGAAAAACAACCATTTCTTTCCCTTAAGATCAATACCGAGCATCATTGAATCCTTGCCGGACAGTCTGAACCCTTCGCCGGTGATCTTACGTGTTATTATGTGAGAAGCAGCCGGAGCGAGCATTCCGAGACTAACAAGAGACATCATCTCGGGCGTACTGCCGGACCATGTGTGTCCCGTAAGGATAAAAACCAAAAATACGAGCCATGCCATCCCGAACGAAAGCCCGAGATAGATCAATAATCTTTTCTTTGTGATATTCATGTCACGCCTCCTGACGTGCTTTAAAGAAAACCGTGATCCTGTAAGAGAGATAGAAGATAAAGAGATCTACGACCGGCGACAGATAAGATGCCAGTGTAATCTCTGTCTGATACTTCATATACCAGTTAATGAATCTAACAAGAAACTCATTCTTTTCTGATAACCAGCTTATATCCGCAAAGAGCATAAAGCCGATAAGAACAAACACAAGCAAGAGAGCAATTGCAACCTTTGTAAGATTACCCTTCTCCCTTCCAAGCAGGATATATAAAGGTAATTCTACCGAAGCTACTAATATAAGCAGCGATGTTACAGGGAGCACCAGCACTTCGCACATCCTGATCAGATCCAGTCCCCGTCCGGGTTCCGTAAACGCTGCCAAAACGATACCTGTAATGCTCAGTAAAGAGATCAAAACATATGTGGCTATGGTGATGAAAACATATTTGGAAGCAACATAACTGTTTGCCGAGACGGGCAGCGAAGATACATAGTTCCTTATCCTGGCAGATGATGCATCAGCTTCAGATAATCTTGCACACCATATATCGATGAAACACACCATTGTGAGAACTATACTGTAATAAGCCGTAACAAACATAATATCCAGTCCGTTTATTTTTGTGCCGGCATCGTCTTTCAAAACGAAATCCATCCGTTCAGCCATACTGCCCGGAAATATCACACGCAGGATGCAGAGAAGCGCAATAACTGACAGAAGGATGATACAGATCCTTTTTCCTTTTATTGCAACAAAGTCTTTATACATTAATCCGCCCATCAGATCTCACCCCTCTTTCTCTCTGCAATACCGGCCGAAACCAAGTAAGAAACAAGGAGACATACCGCTGCCGCTGCTGCTAATATGAACCATCTGTTCTCAAGGAAGAGCAGCCCGTCTGTGATGAGTTCCGTGGGCTTCACAGCTCGTATGGCATCGATTATCCTGCCTAATATGCTAACGATAAAAACGGCCGACATGATAAGGAGTGAGATTATCCTTACATAATCGGTATTTTTCATCTTCAGTAAAAAGATCAGTATCATCTCCAAAGCAGAGAAGATCAGGATCAGCGAGGCCGCCGACAGTACAAGCCCGGCGAAATCACCGAAGGTCATGATGTCAGTGAACAGAGATAAAATAAACGACAGTGCGAGACTTATAAAAGCGCCTGTTCCGCATGTCAGGAACAGCGTTATGAATCTTGCGGTAATGCGTTGCTTAACAGATAACGGAAGCGCACCTGCTACAGGAGCAAAACCCGAATTCTTATCAGCTTCAAAAACCAATGTCAGTGTATCTCCGATCGAAGCCAGCGGCAGGAGAACCATTACCGCTACCGCATACCAGAGTATGTATGCCGGCGATATCGGCATATCACTTCCACCGGTAAGATACTCCTGCTCGGCAAGTGCAATGTTGCCGCAACGCGCAGATATCAATGCCATAACCGTAATAACAAATGACCAAATGACGATACTGTCACGAAAACAAAAGTGGCACGCATCTTCCTAAGACACATGAGATCTTTTATGATCAAACCCTTCATAGCAAGTTACCTCCTCGCAGAAGCAACATAGAAGAGCATTATCTCCTCAAGACTTGTCCGGTCGATAACAAGTTCAGGATATAGCTTGGCGGCAGCCTTCATGTCGTTGATCAGTACATCAACACCGAATGCCCCTTCATGCACTCCGACGATCAGAGACTTGCTTATACTGCCGATCTCATCTTTTTTGCATTTAAGGATGCCATGTCTTTCCAGTATCTCGTCTTTATTTCCTTGCAGGAATAATTTTCCGCCGTCAATAAAGACTACTTCATCCGCGATCTTTTCGAGATCACCGGTAATATGCGAGGAAATAAAGATCGAGTGATCCTCTTCAAGGACAAACTCACGGAAGATATCGAGGATCTCATTCCTTACTATGGGATCGAGGCCGGCTGTTGGTTCA
>CACYRM010000187.1 GCA_902776845.1 Oscillospiraceae bacterium | reverse complement strand
CCGAAGCCGATGAGGAGCGGCACGATGGATCTTCCGGAAAGTCCGATCTTGCGGAGGAGCTTATCCATGAAGAACGCGATGCGCGCGATGTATCCGCTGTCCTCGAGAAGCGACAGGAAGAAGAACATGACGACCACGATCGGCAGGAAGCTCAATACGCTTCCGACACCCTCGAAAATACCGTCTATTATGAGGCTGTGTATAACATCATTTACATTGGCGGCGGTGAGCGCCTTCTCAGTAAGTTCGGTCAGTGCTTCAATGCCCATTTCGAGCAGCGTCTGAAGACCCGCGCCAATAACGTTAAACGTCAGGAAGAACACGAGGCCCATTATCAGGATGAAGATCGGGATCGCGGTGAACTTGCCCGTCAGGACCTTGTCGACCCGCTCGCTCCTGATGCGCTCTTTATTTCTGACGGGTTTTGTGACGCATTCTTTTACCAGCTGCATGATATAAGAGAATCTCATATCGGCAACAGCGGCCGCGGGATCTAAGCCGGACTTTTTCCCGACCTTGACCCTGATATGCTCAAGAAGATCCTTCTCGTTGTCATCGAGATCAAGCTGGTTAAGGATAAGCTCATCGCCTTCCAGCGCCTTGCACGCTGCGAACCTCAAAGGCAGGCCCGTGCTCCTTGCCTTCTCTTCTATCAGGTGCTCGACCGCATGGATCGAGCTGTGTACCGGGCTGTCAGCCGCACAGAAATCCTGCTCGACCGGCTTTTCGCAATATTTCGCGATATGTATAGCGTGCGAAATAAGCTCGCCGATACCCTGGTTCTTGGCCGCGCTGATCGGAACGACCGGCACGCCCAGGATCTGCTCCATAAGGTTGATATCGACCGAGCCGCCGTTGCCGGTCAACTCATCCATCATGTTCAGCGCGACAACGACCGGCCTGTCCGTCTCAAGAAGCTGCATCGTCAGATACAGGTTGCGCTCGATATTCGTCGAGTCAACGATATTGATGATCGCGTCAGGCTTGTTGTCCAGAACAAAATCCCTCGACACGATCTCCTCTTTGGAATAAGGCGACATAGAATAGATGCCCGGCAGGTCCGTTATGACCGTATTCGGGTGTCCGATTATCGCGCCGTCCTTACGGTCGACTGTTACGCCCGGGAAATTGCCCACATGCTGGTTCGAGCCCGTAAGCCTGTTGAAAAGCGTCGTCTTTCCGCTGTTCTGATTGCCCACCAGCGCGAAAGAAAGTACGTGATCATCCGGCAGCGGATTCTCATGCTTCTTGTCATGGTGAATACCCGGCTCGCCTAGATTCGGGTGCGCGACACTCGCCTTGTCCCTGCGCTTTTCATCAGCGGTATCCTCGGCCTTTTTGTCTATCTCCGTAACGGTGATCTGTTCCGCGTCATCAAGTCTCAAAGACAGTTCATAACCGTGGATCCTCACCTCGACCGGATCGCCCATCGGCGCGAACTTTACAATCGTGATCTCCGCGCCCGGTATGATACCCATATCGAGAAAATGCTGCCTGAGCGCCCCTTCGCCTCCGACGGATTCAACCCTGCAGCTCTGCCCTGCCTTGAGTTCTCTTAAAGTCATAATGCTCTCCTGATGGTCAATTGGCGGGTGTCGCGGCAGCCGTGCTGTCATGGTATCCCTTGCCGTTCCGGCACCTGCTGATGACCTGGTCATTTCATTTTCAGCATAATTATACATGTCTGTTCTTACGACCGTAATTGACAGTTAGCACATGCTAACCGGCAGCAGACGTCCGCCGTTTATGCTAATTAGCAATTGCTAACCGGGATGGTGGCAGGCAATTGCTAACCGGAACCGTTGCGGGCCGGGCTGCCCCTCTAAAACATACTGCACAGGCTGACCGGCATCCCCTTACCAAAGACCACGCCGTCCGCCGGACATCCCCTTACAACAGAAACCGCCTGATCTTCTCATCAATGACCCTCGTGTCCAAAGGCTTGTTGTCCGTCTCCATAGTGATGATGAGATTTGTCTCATCGAAATCTTCGGCAAAAGTATACTTTTCGAGCTTTTTCACATTGCGGTCGGCATACTTCTCCTCCCCCATCATGCCGAGATGCTCCCAAAAGTACTCTTTTCTAAGCCTGACATTCAGACAATTAAAATCCGGTGCCGCAATTATCACACCCTTGTTATAGACAGGAAATTCGTACCGGTACGGAATCTTATGCCTGTACAGCGCATCTGCGATCAGGATCTCCGACTTCGACCTGACCCGCTCGCCTCTGGCCGTGTAATATTCAGGCTCCTCTTTCCCGAACCCCAGCCTGTCATACGGC
>CACYRM010000186.1 GCA_902776845.1 Oscillospiraceae bacterium | reverse complement strand
TCTTCCTTTTTCCTTTCCTCCTCTTTCTCGCGCTGGAGCCTTCTTATACCCTTTGCCACGGAGATCGAAAAGATCACGCCTCCGATAATATACGGAAGGATAAGTATCACCGCCACCAGAAGTCCTGAAAGAATGATCGACAAAACAGCTTTTGGATTACTGCTGATCGCCCGGATCGTCTCAGTGGCATCAGAAGAATTAAGTCCGGTAAAACCTCTTTTCGACAGGATCTTTTCAAGAAAGATATTCACATCGACAGCAGATATCCTTAAGAGCGGAAAGAGCTTCTTCACGATAAGTGTGGCAATCAGGACAAAGACAACGATAAAAAGACCTTCGGCTCCGTCGATCAGGATTATCGAATCGTATTTCGAGATCATGACGAGTGAAGGGATAAGATATTCATTAGTAAGAAATACGATGATCAGCTCGGCCACGCTGACTATGGCAAGGATAAGAAAAAAACTTGCAAGCAAAAAGCTCTTCAGCTGTTTTTCAATGCTCTTCTGATATTTCCCCATCAACTAACCCCTCTGTAACAATGTTACAAAGCCTGTAATTCAGGCTTCCAGACGGTAACCCAGGCCTCTGAGCGTCTTTATGTATCTTGACGGATCATCATCAAGCTTTGTCCTGAGCTTGCTTATCGCAACCATTATATTGTTATCGGCAACAAAATAATCCTCGCCCCAGGCATATTCATAGATCTGCTGCTTCGTGAACACCTTTCCGGGGTGCATCATGAACAGTTCAATGATCTTATATTCAACGGAAGTAAGTTCGACAGGGGTTCCATCCTTGAGCAAAAGACACTTCTCCGTATCAAGAATAAGATTGCCGCATGAGACCTTCTCTTTCTGTTCTTCCCCGCCTCCGAAAGAATAATATCTTCTCAGGGATGATTTGACTCTGGCAACAACTTCCAAAGGATTAAAGGGCTTGCAGATATAATCATCTGCTCCGACGTTAAGTCCGAGGATCCTCTCGGCATCGGCAGTCCTTGCGGATATTATCATGACCGGGACATTGCTTGCTTCCCTGATATCCTTCAGCACATGGATACCGTCCTTGCCGGGCATCATGATATCAAGCAGAACGATATCGGGCTTAAAGCTTTCCATGGCGCCCGCGACCTCAGTCCCCGAAGCGACATCCATTACCTGAAAGCCGTCATTCTCGAGATAAAGCCTTAAGAGATTTCTTATCTCCATCTCATCATCTGCGATCAAAACCTTGTAATCCATAATAAATCTCCATTTCCAAAGCCGACCGGAGGAGACGAATCTCCTCCGGCTGACCTTATTATAACCTATTCCTATTCCCCAAACTTAATCTATTCCTATTCCCTGAATATAATCCGTTCTTATTCCGCATGATTACTTGGCATCGATACCATACTTAAGTGTCTCGTAGAGTGCTGCATCTGTTGAAGCCTTGTAAGGTCCTACGAAGAAGATCTCAAGCATTCCGAGTGTAAGTGCTGAGAGGATATCCCAACCGATGAATGAGAGATCAAGCACGAATGACTTCCACTTATTGCCCATCATGAGCTTCTTGCTCTCTGCAAGTGCATCCTTGTAGTTCATTGAAGGATTCTCGCTGATGATGTAAGGTACCAGTCTGTACTCATATGACTTGATGATGCCCGGGATGATGAACAGGAGGCTCCAGAGCCAGATGAACAGATCTCTTAAGAAGGCTGTCTTTACAACGTTCTTGTAGTTCGGGCTGAATACATAGACGATATTGCTGAGCTTGGCGGGTTCATCAAGATTCTTTCTGAAGAACTTACGGCATCCGTATTCAAACGGTGTAAGGAGTAAGTATTTGATCAAAAGACTGATAACTGTTGCTACGATCCATATTACGATGCAGAGAACGATCAATACTATAAGCGCACCTGCCAACTTCGCACCGTCTTCATCAAAATCATAGTTGAAATGGAAAGTATCGGAACCGATATCTATATCAAAATCATCTGAAATATCTTCAACCAGATCATCCGAATCGACCACATCATCGCTTTCGAATCTGTCTGTCAGTGCAGGGATAGAACCTCCGTTGAATCCGCTGCTGCCGCCTGCCGATCCGATTACTATGCTGAGGATCAAAGCGACCAATACACACTTCCAAAAATTCAGGGTAAATGCTTTCTTACCCTTCTGTTTAACATTCCTAATGCTCCACATATTTGCGACCTCTTTTCTTTTATCTCGTTTGGAACATTCCGTTCCGTCCTTTATGAGCATCATTCTAAAGAACGAACCTTAACCTCAAAATCGTTAAACCTTAACTTAAACTTAACTTGGCAC
>CACYRM010000185.1 GCA_902776845.1 Oscillospiraceae bacterium | reverse complement strand
CAGCTGAGCTATGATCCCATGTTGGTAGCGGCGACTGGACTTGAACCAGTGACCTTCCGGGTATGAACCGGACGCTCTAGCCAGCTAAGCTACGCCGCCGTATCGCTTGATTCATTCAATCGCGCTTGATTATAGTAACAAAAGTAAAAAGGCTTGTCAACAAATTTTGCAAAATTATGTTATACTATTGCAGTATTATTCATTTGTAAACCGGTATACACCGTTCACGGAGGTAAAAGAATGGGACATCCCGACCCGATAGCATTCACCATATTCGGCATCGACATCAGATGGTACGGCATACTCATAGCTTTCGGCATGCTGCTTGCTGTACTCATTTCGTGCAGAAGAGCGCCGCGTCACGGTATCACCGATGAGGACGTGCTTGACATCGCTATCTGGATGCTTCCAATAGGCGTTATCGGCGCCCGCGTTTATTACGTTATCTTCAACCTCGATTATTATAAAACACTTTCTTCGATGCTGGACATCAGGAGCGGCGGACTGGCCATTCACGGCGGACTGATATTCAGCGCAATTACCATATTTGTCATCTGCAGGAAGAAAAAGATCGATCCTTTCAATGTATTCGATCTCTTCATACCTACTGTGGCTCTGGCTCAGTCCATCGGAAGATGGGGCAACTTCTTCAACGGCGAAGCCCACGGAGGCCCTACAGACCTTCCATGGGGAATAATGGTCGACGGCGTCAAAGTGCACCCTACCTTCCTCTATGAGTCGATATGGTGCCTGATCCTCTTCATAGCACTGAGCTGGTTCAATAATAATAAAAGATATGCCAACGGTCAGACTATCGCTCTGTACTGCATCTTCTATTCTCTGGAGCGCTTCCTTGTTGAAGCCCTGCGCACGGATTCTCTGATGATAGGTCCGTTCAAGCAGGCCCAGGTTATAAGCGTCTGCGCCATCATTCTCGGCATCTTTCTTTACAGATACGCATCAGTTCATAAGCGTATCAACGCATCCGGAAAAGAATAATTCTCAAAAAATGAAAGAAACTGCAAGGGGTGCAGTCTCTTTCGAAAAAGGGTATTGGGACTAGAGATAGGATTGCTTCTGCAATCCCTATTTGCATTATAGGAGCCATGCAACACTTTTGCAATGCTTATGTACTTCAAAAAAACATAATCCGCTTTATTAATACAAAAAACGCCTGAACCCCTTTATTGTCAACCACTACACGTTAAACAGGAAGTGCATTACATCGCCGTCTTTAACGACATATTCTTTTCCTTCAGATCTCAGCCAGCCTTTCTCCTTCGCAGCGGAAAGCTTTCCGTCGACCTCCATGAGTTTGTCATAAGCTATTGTCTCGGCACGGATAAAGCCCTTTTCGAAATCGCTGTGTATCTTTCCGGCAGCCTGCGGAGCAAGTGTTCCGCGCTTTATAGTCCACGCCCTGGTCTCGTCTTCTCCCGTAGTAAGAAAACTGATGAGATCCAGCAGAGCGTAAGACGACTTTATCAGCTTGTCTAAACCGGCCTCTTCGATACCCATTTCTTCAAGGAACATTTCACGCTCATCGTCTTCAAGCTCAGCAAGTTCCGACTCGACCTTTGCGCTTATGACCACAACTTCCGAGCCCTCGGCTTCAGCATACTCCCTGACGGCTTTTACATATTCATTGTCCCCGCCCGAAGCATCATCTTCAGAGACGTTTGCCGCGTAAATTACCGGCTTATATGTCAGGAGGTCAAGGGATTTTACGAAAGCAGCCTCTTCGTCGCTCAGATCATCGATTTCTCTTGCGCGCCTTCCCTCCGACAGAAGATCGTAAATACGCTTCAGGAGATCAAGCTCGCCTCTGGCTGACTTATCGGCCTTTGCCTGCTTTTCAGTCTTGGCTATCCTGCGCTCCATAACTTCCATATCAGCGATTATGAGCTCGGTGTTGATGACCTCGATATCATTGACAGGATCTATCTTTCCGTCCACATGCACGACGTTTTCGTCGTCAAAGCACCTGACCACATGTACTATTGCCTCAACTTCCCTTATATGTCCGAGGAATTTGTTGCCCAGGCCCTCGCCTTTCGATGCGCCCTTTACAAGTCCGGCTATATCGCAGAATTCGATAGTCGTATAGATGGTCCTTTTGGAATGATATACATTTGAAAGCGTTGTTACGCGCTCATCCGGTACGGTCACCACGCCGACGTTCGGTTCGATCGTGCAGAACGGGTAATTCGCGGCTTCGGCGCCCGCTTTCGTTATTGCGTTTTTTTTGAATCTCCTTTTTTATGTGCCGATTTACTCTATCACGAAGATAGGCTAAAATCAATTCGATGAAGGTTTTTACAAGAGATTACAGAATAACAGGTGAATATCATCCGGAATGGAATGCCTATTTCGACGGCATGAAGCCATGCGTTCTGGACATAGAAGCGACCGGTCTTGACCGCAGCAGATGCAAGGCCGTACTTATCGGTCTTCTTATGCGTACCGACAGCGGCGTGCGCATAACCCAGTTCCTGGCGGAAAATCATTACGAAGAAGCCAAAGTGCTCGATGCGGCCATGGATTATCTTGAAGAAAACGACGCGGGTTATCTGATAACTTTCAATGGCTGCGCTTTTGATGTACCTTTCATGAATGCCCGTCTGGACGCAAATTTCCTCGGCAGGCAGCTGAAAATGTACCACTTCGACCTGTACAGGTTCCTGCGCAGATGCACCGACATGAAGGACCGTCTTGAGTCGATGAGCCAGATGTCGATCGAAAACCATTACGGCATTCTTTCCGACCGCGGAGATACGATCACCGGAAAAGAAAGTGTAGCCCTCTTCGATCAGTATGCCATCAGCGGCAACAGCACTATCGAGAAGATAATCCTGACCCACAACCGTGAGGATGTGCTGCATCTTAACAGGCTTATGTATCTGACTCTGGCTGATGTTCCGGATATTCATCAGGCACTGGCCGGATACGGTTTCCCTGCCGCGGGAGGAAGGCTCAGCGTGCGTCCTAAGATCAAAAGCTTTGCCAGGATACTGCGCATCACGGGAGAACAGATCTCGGATCCTGTATCAGCGGCATATTTCCCTGATGCTGACGAACCGCTCACTGTAACATTCAACTCAGCATCATCCTCGTTTGAGATCGTCGCGCCGGTCAGCAGTCACGATGACGATCTGTACATGGACATATCGTTTACTGACCATCCTTTACTGCTCAGTGATCCGGACTGCGTAGGACGCTATCTTATCCTGAATTCCCGCACTGTCAATCTTGTATCCAAGGTGCTTTCAGAATCATATCTGCTCAAATGAAAAACGCTTTTCAGAATGTAATTTCAGAAAAGCGTTTTCTTTTTTTAATTGTCCAGGCTCCTTATATCCGAGAATCCGCGTCCTCTTCCCCATACAGACTTTATGCTTATGACTGATACGAATGATTTCGGATCCTCCTTTGCCAGATGTCTTTTTATCAGAAAGCTCTCGCGCGGAGAACAGAGGATCTTGAGCTGTTTTCTCTTGTCACCTGTATACTCTCCGGTCACTTCTATGCTTGATACTCCGCGTCCAAGCTCGTTCATAATGAAGTCGGCAAGCGCTTCGGCGTCTCCCGGGATTATGTCAAGCTCTACTATCTTATCGCTGAAACCGAACATAACGGCTTCGCCTACCCTCATGGAAACGAATATGATTATTACAGCGTACAGAGCTATCTGCAGACCGAATACAAATGCGTTAACCAGCACAATAAGAGCATTTATGGCAAAGGTGATATCATTTATGCCGAGATGAGGAAACCACCGGTATTTTATTACCTTAGCAAGCGAATCAGTGCCTCCTGACGAAAATCCAGCCTTGAAAGTGAGACCGTTGGATACTCCGAACACTACTCCGCAGAATACAGCGACCAGAAAGAGGTCATCGCTCTTTATCAGCACTACATGATTCATGTCAAGTATCAGCTGGACAGTCGGATACGACAGCGACATCAGTATGATCTTTCTGACTTCCCTGAATCCAAGAAACACCCAGACTATTACCAGTACTATCAATGCAAGCGCATAGTAAATTAACGAATAATTTATCCCGGTCAATTCCTGCATTATCCTTGCAATACCTGTTATCCCGCCGAATGTCAGGCCGTTCGGAATCATTATTCCTATCGTTCCAAGCGATCCTATAACGACAGCAAGCAATGCCAGGCCTATTTCCTGTGATCTGACCTGGAATCTGGACTTGCCGTGCAGTTCAGGATCCTTTGCGTATATCTCGTTTACTCTTTTGTTTACTGCAGCCTCTTTCTCGAGCTTCTTATCGAGAGAGCTTACTGCCTTGTTCTGATCTGTATCACTCATTGTCTTTCACCTAATCAGTAATTATCTCCGCAGGATACTCCCTGCCGAATCTGTCAACCACTATCACAGCGAAATTTCCGCCTGAAATGAAGCTGATGCTGTCCGATGCCGCATCAAATATATATCTGCTCTCAAATACCGTTATAGTCCGGATCTATCATGACGTGGTCCGCAAACTGCAGCCTGTCCGTCTTCAGCGCTTCTTCAACGTAGCCGCGGTCTTTCAACTGTATGGACCCGGTATCGATATCGGGCACAAGGTCCATGAGCCTGCACTTGTAGAGCGATTTTCCTCCTTCAAGAGCGTCTTTGCTCAGCACCTGTATATCAGCCCTTCCGCTGCAAGGCTTCGCTTCATCAAGCCTTATGAACCTGAAACCAGCTCCTGCTTTCCTGAGCCTTCGCCTTGACATGGCAGCGGCCATTTCTTCACTGTCGCAGGCTATCCATCTGCGTCCGAGCATGTGCGCAGCTTCAGGAAGGCTTCCGCTTCCGCAGAAGAAATCTCCGACAAGATTCCCCTCTCCGGTCGATGCCTCTATTATGCGTTTCATAAGCTCCAGAGGCTTTTGAGTTGCGTAGCCTGTACGCTCGGCCGAAGTACGTCCCACCATGTCGATACTCCACACGTCTTTCATGTTTACGAGCGTGTACCAGCCGCCTTCGTCCTTATACTCTGCGACCCCTCTGAACCTGTACGGTTTGCGGTCCCTGTTGTATGATTTCTCCTTAGGCACATTGATGCGGTAT
>CACYRM010000184.1 GCA_902776845.1 Oscillospiraceae bacterium | reverse complement strand
TACTACTACGATACGTCCTACCATTACGGCTTCCTTCTCGCTGACGTTCTTCTTGAACTGTGCATACAGGTCAGCTGTGAACGAGCTTGATGCTACGAGCAGCTGGGAGTCTGCAGTCGATACCGAAGCAGCGATGATAGCTGCGAGCAGCAGTCCGGAGAGTGCCGGCGGGAAGAACTTTCTTGCCATTGTGATGAATACGATCTTCTGCATTCCGATCGGGAGCAACTCATCAGCTACCAGCATTCTGCCCATGTAAGCGATGAGGCATGCACTTCCGAGGGAGATGATTACCCAGATAATGGCGATCGTCGAAGACTTCTTGATCTCAGACGGCTTCTCGATCGACATGAATCTTACGATGATATGCGGCATACCGAAGTATCCGAGGCCCCATGCCATACCGGTTGCGATATCCTGCCAGCTTGCGCTGAAGATTCCGCTTCCGAAGTCGCATGTGACTACTGCGCCGCTTGCGTCTGTGTACTCATATACCTGGCTGAGAAGCGAGGTGTCGAGCTGCTGGTGTGTGATCCATACAGTGATAGGAACCGCCATCAGCGCGATCATCATCAGCATGCCCTGGAAGAAGTCTGTCCAGCATACAGCGGTGAATCCTCCGAAGATCGTGTAGAATACGATCAGCAGTGCAAAGATCACCATTGCAAGTGTTGTGGAGATTCCCGGGAACAGTGTGCCGAATACCGTTGTGCCTGCTACGAAAGCGGATGCAACGTAGATAGTGTAGGCAAACAGGAAGATCAGCGCGCATATGATCTGCAGTGTCTTTGTGTCTGCGTCAAATCTGTTTGCAAGGAACTGCGGGATCGTGATGGAGTCATTTGCCTCTTCCGAGAATACTCTCAGTCTTCTTGCGCAAAGGATCCAGTTAAGTGCAGTACCGAGTGCAAGTCCGATACCGATCCAGATCTGGCCGAAACCGAAGGCCAGGATCGATCCTGGAAGACCCATCAGCAGCCATGCTGACATATCAGAAGCCTGTGCGGAAAGTGCTGTTACCCAAGGTCCCATCGCACGTCCGCCCAGGAAGTAGTCCTCCTGGCTTCTCTGTTTGTCCTTGATGTAGAAGTAAATTACTACTCCCATCAGGGCCACAAAGTACAGAATAAAAGTTAACATTTCAGAACTCATATAATACTCCTTTTCTATTGTCACCTCTTAGCTGTTTTCGAGTTTTATTTTTTACGGCATTTTCAATATCCGATTTATCTTTATTGCTTCGAACCGTCGCAATAAGAATGGGGTTGGTGACAATAAACAATTATGTTCATATTATCACCCGAATGAATCTTTAAGTCAATCTAAAATTGATATTAAGTTATCGTATAAGCACCGCTTTTGACCACCTGCAACGGCTTAAGCACTTATCAAAAACGTTGAAATATCAAGGTTTTTATTAATCCGTTCAAGCGATAACAGCCCAAAAAGTTTGTTAATTAATTATCAGTATTTAGTCTTTATCTCCCCTTTCATCGGTATTTATTGCTATATGTCATAAATAAATACTCACATTTCACTTTATTAATACATTACGTTTTTTTCATATTGAATAATGGAAAAACAAAATCACTAAGATTGCACAACTTTCATGCGATCGTGTTGTACAATAATATTGTTAAATGATGCTTTTTTCTTAAGGAGGATACCAATGGGAAAATTAGACGGTAAAGTTGCTATTATTACAGGATCTACATCCGGCATGGGCCGTGATACTGCCTATCTTTTTGCTAAAGAAGGTGCAAAGGTAGTTGTAACAGGACGCAATGAAGAACGTGCCAAAGCTGCAGTAGAAAAGATAAAAGCAGACGGAGGAGAAGCTATCTACGTGATCGCTGATACGAGTGATCTGAACTCACCGCAGAAGATCTTTGACGCCACGATGGAAGCTTACGGTACTGTTGACATTCTTTTCAACAATGCCGGAATGATAAGCATGAAGCCGATAACCGAGCTCAGTGTTGAAGAATTCGTACAGGTAATGAACGTAAACCTTACATCTGCTTTCATTCTGACAAAGCTCTGCGCTCCGGTCATGAAAGAGAAAGGCGAAGGACATATCATAAACACATCTTCAGTAGCAGGCTGCTCAGCACACTGGGGTCCTATAGCTTACTGCACCAGCAAGCATGCTATGAACGGTCTCACAAAAGCCATGGCTCTTGAGCTCGGACCGGAGATCCATGTAAATGGAATTCAGCCGGGCGCCATCATGACTGCTATGTTTGACGAAGCAGGCGGCCCTGTTGTTGATTTCATGACAAGCCGCTCACCTCTTGGCCGTGTAGGTCAGGGAAGCGAGATCGCAACAGTTGCCCTGTTCCTTGCTACAAGTGATTCCTCATTTGTAGACGGACAGCTGCTCCGCGTTGACGG
>CACYRM010000183.1 GCA_902776845.1 Oscillospiraceae bacterium | reverse complement strand
GGCGACAGTTCTGAATGCAAAAGAGATATGGCTCGGCACTGCCGAAGTTACTGATATAACCATAACCGACAGAATCGTATATTCAGGATTCGAGGCGGGCAGGACTTACAGAGCAGAAGCCACGATCTTCAAGTCTGACGGATCTCAGATCCTGGCTGACGGCAAACCAGTTATGAGCACCGTGAGTTTTGTTCCTGCTGCGCCGGACGGAGAGATCAAAGTGGATATTACGTTCTCAACGGAAGGATTGGCTGAGGGCGACAGGATTGTTGTTTTCGAGAAGATCTACGATGTCGCATCGGATGATGAGATAAGCAGTGACGTAAGGACAGGCGAGATACTCGTAGCAGTACATGAGGATCTTTCTGATGAAGATCAGACAATAACGGTTCATTTCCGTCCTATGACCGGCGGGATCGTTCCGTCTTATTCCGTTGCCGGTAATGTTATAGCTTCGGTCTCTTCCGTGATCATCGGAATATGGTTCTTTGTATCACGCAGGAAGAGATACAACGGGATATAAGACTGAACTGCAGGGAGAATAATATGAGAAAAGCATTAAAACTCATTGCAGGAGTATTAACTGTCTCAGGACTGGTCTCCGGCCTTTGCCTTGCAATGATAGGACCTGCAAAGGCTTCTGTAAGACATTTCTACAGCAAGGAAGCCGTAACTGCTGCTGAGAATGCGATCAGGGAAGGTTCGGGGGAGGTAATCTTTGATGTTCCGCTCACGGATGCATTGTCAATAGACGGCGAGAACGGTGAGACGGATACCGGTCTGAAGGATCTGCTGAAAGATATGAGCGATCTTTCAGCAGAATTTGAATCACTGACATTGCTGGGGATCCTTGAGATCCCCGGTATCGATGTGAAGGAGCCGGTATTTGATACCTGTTCGGCGAATGCTTTGAGATACGGTGTCGGAAGATATCCGGGAACGGCTGACATAGGTGAGACGGGATTATGTAATCTGTTCGGTCACCGTCAGACAGGTGATCTGGATACCAAGCTCGGATCGATACAGTATCTTGCGGAAAGTATTGGCGAATCTGTGACTGTTACGACGGTCGACGGTATCCGCCATGAATACAGGATCGCAGATACTGTATATGTAAAAGATGCAGAGCTTATGCCTTATCTTGATCCTTCAACGTTCTCTGATGAGACGCTGTGTATCACGGCATGCGGCTGGGGAGAAGATCCTCTGACAGGAGATTACTATCCGAGAAACACGGAGTTCATTGTGATATGTAAACCTTGAAAAAGAAGGGAGCTGCCTTCCGGCAGCTCCCTTTTATCGGGATTGGTTTGTGTTTGCCGGGGTGTGACGCGATCAGAGTTCTTTTCTGTGGCTGATACCCAGTTCCTCGGCGACTGCGAAGAATGCTTTTCTGGAGTTTCTGATGGAAGTCTCGGAAACGCAGAAAGCGAGACGGCAGTAGCCGGGACGTGCGAAGCTCGAACCCTTTACGAGAAGGAGGTTCTGTTTTGCGCAGATAGCTGCGAATTCCGCGTCATCAAGTCCCTTAGGGGTGTTCATGAAGATGTAGAGTGCGCCGTTAGGCTTAACAGCGTCAAAGCCTGCGTCAACGATGTTTGCATAGAGCAGGTTGCGGCGGTTCTCGTAATTGGCAACATCAACCTTTGCGTAGATGGACTTCTCGATTACCTTCTGCCAGATTGCAGGAGCGTTAACACTTCCGAGTGTTCTGTTGGAAAGAACGATCGCGCCTGTGAGATCTGCGAAGTCAGCGCACTTGGGAGATACAAGCGTGTAACCGATTCTCTCGCCGGGGAGTGAGAGGGACTTGCTCCACGAGAAGCAGATGATCAGGTTATCAATATACTTGAGCGCGCAGGGAACGTCAGCTCCGTCGTAAGCCAGGTCGATATAAGGCTCATCGCTGATGACATAGATCGTGTGATCCTGCTTCTTGAGCATATCATTGAGCTCTGTAAGGAGTTCTGCGGGATAAACAACGCCGGAAGGGTTGTTGGGTGAGTTTACGATGATAGCCTTTGTCTTTGCTGTGATAGCATTTTCGATATCAGCGATAACGGGCATGAATTTATCGTCTGTCTGAACGATCACTACCTTGCCGTTATGGTTGGCAACATAGTTGTTGTATTCCATGAAGTAAGGAGCAAGAAGGATGACCTCGTCTTCGGGATCAAGGATCGAGTGGAGAACGTCGTTCATTGCGGAAGCAGCGCCTACGGTCATGCAGACTGCGTCAGCACCGATCTCAATACCGGCTTCCTTGCTGCGCTTCTCGGCAACGATCTGTCTTGTTGAAGGATAACCCGCATTGGGCATATAACCGTGCATTCCGGGTGTCGGATTATTGGCAAGCTCCTTGAGAGCGTCGAAGACTTCCTTCGGAGGCTCCAAG
>CACYRM010000182.1 GCA_902776845.1 Oscillospiraceae bacterium | reverse complement strand
CTCATCATGATGACTGTGATGTCCCTGACATTCCTCCCCATCTCACAGATCCTTCCTAGCCTAGGCGAGGAGGCAGGCTGGAGAGGTGTCATGTATCCTTACCTTAAAGGCAAGTTCGGTCCCGTGTTTGGAAAGCTCGCCGGCGGCGCGCTCTGGGGAATCTGGCACTGGCCTCTGGTCATCCTCGGAAACTATTTCTATGATGGCGATTACTTCGGAAAGCCGTTCCTCGGGCCTGTCATGATCTGCGTATCACTCTGCGCTTTCGGTATCATCATCGACTATGTTTATGAGAAGACCGGCTGCATCTGGATCCCTTCGCTCATGCATGCCGCAATGAACTCATCAGCAATACCGCTCATGTTCATGCTTAAGAGCGGAAACACACATCTTTCTATCCTGGGACCTAACTGCTTCGGTCTTTTAGGATGCCTGCCGGTGATCATTCTGGCTGCGGTAATTCTTTTCGCCGGTGAGAGGAAAAAGCTTCCCTCCGCCTAACACGTTGCCACGTCAGCCGCGAAACGGTATGTGCCGTCCTCATACTCGTAGATGTAGTAGTGCTGGAAGGCATTATAGGTATAAACATAATATTCATCTTCCACCTGATCATCAGGAAGCAGGGGCAGGCCGTACTCTATGCGATAGAGCTTTACGCGCTTGCCCTTGATGTCTTTGGAATCGGTGGGCGTGACGTTCGCAAGGGTTCCCTCGATGCCTTCCCTTGAACCTTCGGGCAGGGCGTCACACATGGCATCGACGCTGTCATATCTGTAGGTCTCTATCATGTATTCCGCATCCATCAGGCCTCTTTTGCCATAGCGCTCAACACAGTCCGCCAGCCCGGGCATCATAGCCCTCTTGCTGTAATCGATCTTCTGTTCGGCGGTCAGGTTCTCGTGAACATCCCAAGATAAAGCCCTTCCGATACTGATGAGCCAGAAAGCCCAGATCGATACGACTACCGATGCTATTATCAGAAAGACCTTTAAGCCTGTGGGAAACCTTCTTTTCATCTCTTCGTTCTCCTGTGGAAAATTGCCATGGCTGAGATTATATTAGCATGCGGTATATTGTTTTTCAATCACTTTTTATTGTTTTTCGATAAATACGTTGTGTGGCAGAGAACTCTTCTACAGACTATATTGAGATAAACTTGAATTTGTATCGATGTCTCGAGAATTATATGAAAGATTTTTATCCATGTTTTTTGCTTAAAATCTGCACCAAAAACCGGAATATGAGGAATTCCGATTATTTGTGCAGATTTCATTTCATTTAGAGCGACAAAAAACTGTCACTTCGAAAATAGGATTAATTTATCCTATATAACGAACAGGGTGCCTCAATAACCTGAGACACCCTGTCCTGTATAGAGAATCAGTTATGAATCAACTTAATTCATTGCCTTGATCTCGACGTTGTCGAGGAAGAACGGGCTCATGTCGGTGCTCTCGAAATAGATCGTGAGGCTTGTCATGTCCGGTTCGATCTCGAAATCGCCCTCACCGAGTACCCACTCATCAGGATTACCGGTCTGAACCTCGGCGATGTTAGGCCATACGCCGTCGATATCAGCCGTGCACTTGCAGGAAGGAGCCTTGGATTTGATCGCGAAGCTTACGTGGATAACGTGTCCGGCATACTGGGATACGTCGATTGAATATCCGTCATACTCGGCGTAGCCTTCAGTATTCTTAAGGCAGTAATTACTGTTGTATCCGCCTTCAACGACCGTCTGTACGGAGCTGTATCTCGGACCGCCGATGAACTTCTGGTCTTCGTAATCCTCAACGAAAGGTGTCGTATCGGTTACGGGCTCGACATAGTCTGCCGGCTTAGCGACATCACCGCCGTTTACTGCGCACATAACGCCTTCATAAGCAGGCTTGGGTGAGAGGTTGCCGTAGAAGAGCAAAGGCTTTGTTGCGGACTTCCAGCTCATGTCATCCGTGAGACCCCAGACAGTTACGCACTCGATCGGAACGCCTGCCTTGTCTGCTTCGATGATAGCCGTGAAGAGCTTCTTCATGTAAACGCCCTGATCGTACATTGAGTTGAGCGACTTGGGTGCCTGAACGTCAAGCTCTGTGATGTGGATGATGACGCCGAGCTCATCTGCATATCTCTTTGCAGCTGCGATGTAGTTGTCAACATTCATTCCCGAGCTGATGTGGCTCTGCATGCCCATACCGTCGATGTTGCCCGCATCTGCGATGGGCTTCAGCATCTTGAGGATGTCCTCCTGCTTGGATGTCTGGTACTCATTGTAATCATTGTAGAAGAGCTGGACACCCGAAGGGCCGTGCTTTCTTGCGAACTCAAATGCCTTCTCAACGTAGTCGTCACCAATTGTCTGCTTCCAGTAACAGTCTCTCATTCCCCCATCATCTGCGGCCGCTTCATTACATCGTAATTCTCATAGAAAAGCCAGGAAGGTGTCTGTGAATACCAGACAAGTGTATGGCCTCTCATCGAAATGCCGTTCTCTTTGCAGAAATCCAGGATAGGCTTTGCAGCATCGAAATGAACAGCAGGGCACTCATTGTACTTCGCGGGATCAGCAAGTGTTGTTGCCGCGTCAAGAACATTCTCAGGCTTCAGTTCGTTTTCGGGTGTGACTGAATTGAACTGTGTCTTAATGAGTGATCTGAATCCGTCATTCTTATTTGTCATTACAGTTGCGGGAGACGCAACACCGAACTTGAAGTAATCAGCATAAGCAGCTGAGAGTGAAGCTGTCTTCGTCGGATCCTGCAGAGATTCAACAGGAACGTTAGTAAGATCGTTGAAATCACCTTCAATGCTGACTTCGAAAGAAGATACGGTGTAATCCCTTACGTCATTTGCCTCGAGATAGATCAGGGCGTTCTCCGCATTTGCGGGGATATCGACCGTGCCGGTGATGTTGACAACACCTGAAGCATCGGGCGCGCCGCCGGCGATGTTGACATAAGTAACATTACCGAAGATCTCATATCTCATGGAGAGCGTCATGGAGTCATTCGTGGTTGTCGCGCTGGCGCTCGTCTTGATCTTGTTGCCTCTGTAATCCGGGCAGGGTACCGCGACACCGGTATTGCTTGCCGAACGTTCGGTTACAACAGCTGTGCCGTCCTTAAGAGTAACCTTGCAGTCACCGTAAGTTTCCCAGTTGCCGCCCTTTTTCTCATCCTTGGTAAAATCCGCCTTGATCGAAAGCGGTACCTCACGCGGGCCGTCTGTTCCCTTGGGGAGCGCATCGCATCCCCCGAGCAGGAGCATACCCGCTACGGCTCCTGCGATGAGTCTGATAAATCCTTTTTTCATATTACCTCCGCGAAAATAAGAATTCATATTTTTGCTGCTTGTCAGAGATAATTTTACAGCAAGAATGGTTGAATAAACAAGTTTTGAATTAAGGCTCTATCCCTAAAAATAGGCATGAAATTCCGTTAATATGCCACTGTCATTATACATTTCTTGCTATTGTCGTGCTCCGTTCGCAATTTTTGTATTCTGACTTGTGCAAAAAAACGAACATATTAAAATATATTTGATTATCAAAATATTAATAATCTCTGCTATTATTGCTAACGAGGTGAAATAGAAATGCGGTTAGTTTTCTGGGCGGTCGTTCTCAGCCTTTGCAGCTTCTTGCTTTACTGGATACTCCTGTTCATAAGCGCTGCACTGGTCGA
>CACYRM010000181.1 GCA_902776845.1 Oscillospiraceae bacterium | reverse complement strand
TATAGAAGAAAGGCTTCCTGAAGAGGAAAGCATCGCTCAAGTCCGAGCCGCCTTTGCTGCTGCTCACGTCTATATAGATTCTCCCTCCGCTAAGGATCTGGAATATATAAGGAAATGGTTTATTCGATGGAAGCAACAATAATGGCTAATCCAAAGTAAAACTTGAGATTAGCCATTCCTGATTATCCCAACAATTATATTGTTCACTGAAATTTGTATCTATAATCCGGTCGCCTGTAACATTGCCATTCTCAACAGAATGGATCTTAAACTGATCAGATTTCAGATTGCGACTCGATCTCGTACTTTCCCTTGGCTATCCTGTCTTCAAAATCTGCCACAGGAAGAGGTCTGTCAAAGTAATAGCCCTGAGCGATATCACATCCGTTACTTCTCAGAGTGTTAACGTGTTCTATGGTCTCGACGCCTTCAGTAATGCATTCCATTCCCAGCTGATTTGTCATCGACACAACATGCCTGAACATTATGTTGCTTATATCGTTGTCTTTACCGTATCCGTCAGGCAGAAAACTCTTATCAATCTTTAATGTATCCCACGGAATATCCTTGATCAGATTAAGGGAGGAATAACCGATACCGAAATCATCTATCGATATCGAGAAGCCCATATTGCTGAGTTCAGTCGCCATCCGCTTTAAGTCACTGAATTCGACCTCGGATGTGGATTCGGTGAACTCGATCTCGATCAGTTCATGAGGCAGATCGTAACGGTCAACGATCTCAGCAATCGTCTCCGGGAGGTATGCGTTATAAATGTGCTTTCTTGAGAAATTAATAGATATCCTTATCAGTTTTCTGCCTTCGTCTGACCAGCGCTTCATGTCCCTGCATACGCATTCGAGCATATGGAAATCAAGCCTGCATATCTCACTTGTCTGCTCAAGAACAGGTATAAACTCCGCAGGCGGTATGATCTTCCCTGCATGGAACCATCTGCAGAGAGCTTCGGCACCAACGAGGCTGCCGTTTACCACATTGACCTTAGGCTGATAGAACGGGATGAATTCGTTTCGTTCGAACGCTTCAGGGAAATACTGCTGGACACGCATGCTCTTTTCCTTTTTTTCAAGGAACTCCTCATCGTAGAAAACGATATTATCCATACCGCCGGTCTGCGCGATACGATAGGCATTGATAATGCTGCCCATGATCTCATCTGCCCTGACTTCATGATCACTCGGAATACGGAAAAAGCCGGCACTGGTTGAAATATTTACAACCATGCCTTTGGGTGCTTTTGCTTCTGTCTCTGTAAGATAATCGATCACGGTCTTCGTCTTATCCACAGAACACATTCCCAAGAAATTGTCTCCGCCAAGACGGGCAAGCATTCCGTCCTCGCCGATGATCTCTTTGAGTTTGTTGTAGTGATCTAACATGATGACATCACCGGCACTTCTCCCGAACTCGTTGTTAATCAGCGAGAAATGCCTCAGATTATAACGGAATACCAGCTTGTTCGCTGTCCGCTTATTTTTTACAACATCATCGAGATATTCTCTCCAGTTACGGAGGTTAGGATACCCTGCTTCATCATAATAAGCAAGTTCATAAACAATATCCCTCATCCTGTTGCGGCTCACAAAACTAAGGACCGTCCTCATTACAAGTTCGACCTTTGACCTCTCCTCTTCAGTCAATGGTTCTTCGTCAGGCGCCATATATGTGGTAATGGTTGCCCTGGACATTACGCTTGTAACAGTCCGCAAGGTAAGGATCTCGTTACCTTCTTTACCGGTATCGAAACAACATAACGTCTCGCCTGCACCTTCCTGCTCTTCCTGTTGATTCTTGTATACTCTAGTAACCGCCTTAGAAAGCCTGAACATCGAACATATCTCAATAAGAAGATTCTCTATATGTTCAATATCGATATTGTCTATATCCGTCATGGCAGATATTAGACGTTCAAACAACATTAAGAAATGGCATTCTTTATCCGAAACAGCGGAATGGATACACGCATCAGAAAATTCAGGAACATACCTATTCGTCCCCGTTGCTCTAGGAGCCCGTTTTGTTTTATCCGTCTTTTTATCAGTCATAAAGACCTCAGCGTCTTCTTCCGAGTTTAGTCTTCTTCTCTCCGCTTCATCCATAAATTAATACTAACACAAAGAAACGTTGAAATGTTGTTTCTACAAAACCATGACCGATTACTGCAGTTATGTTGCCAATATAGCAATGAGAACTAAATTCTTTGTTTTCTTCGAGCTTTTTTTACAAGATACATTTCTGCATCTGCTTGTTGGATGAACTCAATCAGTGTATCAGACTTGTCCGGGATCGCATTTATAAAGCCGACACTTGCCGAAAGCTCATATGGCTTATTCATTTCTTGGTTTTTCCTTTCGAGTTCAGCATCAAATCTTTTCTTGAATATATCAGCAAAATTTTCCCCACGACCTATGATTACAAATTCGTCTCCGCCAATTCTTCCGCATACATCCATAGAGCCGCATGACAATTCAATAGTCTCTGACACGGCTTTGATCGTAAAGTCT
>CACYRM010000180.1 GCA_902776845.1 Oscillospiraceae bacterium | reverse complement strand
AGCATGATCAAGTTTTCTGCATTCGATAAGAAGCAGAGCGGACATTACTACCTGGCATACGATCATGAATACACCCACATAGATCTCAGGAGCGAATATAGATATGATCAGCGATCCGAATGTTGTGATAAGTGACATTACCAGATATGTTTTGCTCTCATAAAGCCATGAGAACGGAAGAAGATGCGCTCCGAACACCATTGCGAAAAGCATGAGCATCGCGTCCGGCTTCTGATTGAAAGCCCACATAACGATAAGCAGATAGAGCATCTGGTTTGCTGTATTCAGCAGGCCGAGTTTGTTGAACGCTGTTCTTAAAAACATGCGCTCCCGTGATCTTCGAGAAAATAAATACGCATGGCAGAAGCAAGCACGGACAATAGAATGTGTAAAGATTCTTCGTCATGAGATCGACCGGAAGAGTCCTTGTTATTGTCACCAGAGTCCAGATAACAACTGATGCCATCATGAAAGGCAGGCCCTTCTTCTGAAGTATCATCGCCTCAGTCTTCAATGCCCTGTAATCATTTCCGTATGAGTTTGTCTTCCCGGAAACTTTAGTGTTTGTTATTTCTGTCATAGTCTTGTACCTCCTTGGTTTTGAGGTCAGTATACCCGTGCGTTTTCCGCGCTCAACGGGTATTCAACCAAGTGGTACACGAGGGGAACCTAAGCGGTCAGTGAAGTATCGCTTTCAGCTTTTCATCACTGATTAAAAGAGCTTTTGCCATCTCCCTGTATTTTTCTTCATGAAGATATGTGTGACGGTGGGGCTTGATGGAAGGCGCCATATCAATGGCCTTGCTGTAATCCTCAAGCTTGAGATCGAGAGTCGCGCAATAATCCCAGAAACCGGTCCTGGTAAAGATATCATCCACCCTCTTCCATCTGTGATCGCAGATCTTGCACATGATGTAGGTTGCGATACCGACCTGTACGCCATGAAGCTGGGGACGCTCCAGGAATGAATCCAGGGCATGTGAGATAAGGTGCTCGCTGCCGCTTGTAGGAGCGCTGGAGCCGGCTATCTCATTAGCCACGCCGCTCATGGCAAGCGAGTCAAGGAGTTCCTTCAGGAAAAGGTCATCCCCGATAGATTCAAAAGGAGTCCTTACAAAAGAATTGACGGCTTTTTTCGCGATCATAAAAGCGAAGTCATTTACTTCGTCATAACCCATATCCTCCTCGTGCTGCCAGTCGTATGTGGAGGAGATCTTCGCGACCATGTCGCCTACACCTGAATGAAGAAATCTTACGGGCGCGCTCTTGATAACGTCAGTATCGACAAGGATTCCGTATGCCATTTTCGCGGGAAGGGATTTGCGGTGTCCGTCAACGATGAGGGATGCCGATGAACTTGAGAATCCGTCAGACGAGGAACTCGTCGGGACGCTGATGAACGGTATCCTCAAGATGTAGCCAATGTATTTTGCCGCATCGATGACCTTTCCGCCGCCCATGCCGATCACGGCCTGGGTCTTGTTTGGCAGCTGGAATGCCAGATCCGTAATGTCCTTAAAATCCACCGTGTCCATTTCCTGATGGTGAAGGACCTTGATTCCGGACTTTTCGAATGATGCGAAAACAGTATCCCCGAACATCGAGGTCAGCCCGTTGCCGAAGAGGAGAACGACCTGCATGATTCCTGCATCTTTCAGGTATTCGCCGATATGCGCTGTAACTCCGCGCTCGATCTTAAGTATTGAAGGGATCGATATCTCATCTTTGGGCATAGTGGTTTCCTCTCTTTCTTATCAGCCTATTACTTCGGGAACGACCTTTATAAGCTCCTCAAAGGAATCTATAACGGGCGTTTCTGCATTGACCGTTCCGAATCCGTATCTGGCATGGATAAACGGCAGTCCGGCCTTGAATGTCGCATCATAATCACTCTGTATATCACCTACATAGCAGGCCGCAGTCAGACCGTTGCGCTCTGTCACGAGCCTGATGTTCTCGTCCTTTTGCAGGAGATTGTTTCCATAGCACTCTATATCCTCGACAAGATCTTCCGGAGTGCCGTATGCAATATTGTAAAACCCAAGGAAAGCCTCAATATAGCCTTCCTGGCAGTTGCTGACTATATAGATGTGATAACCCATCTCTTTGAGCCTGGTCCAGGTCTCAAAAACGCCTTCATAAAGGATCCCGCCGTTCTGTCTCAGATACTCGTTCTCGTAATTCTCGCACGAGTAACGCAGCTGATCACGCTCAGGACCTTTTTCCGTGTACGGGAAAAGAGTATCCGCGATAACATCCATCGGCTTTCCCATGACGCTCTGGATGTCTTCCCTTGTTACGGTCTTATCCGTATAACCTGCCTCATGGATCTTAACAGTCCAGGCCTTTGCTACATTGGCCGAGGAATCCCAGACAGTGCCGTCCATATCGAATATAATGCCTTTTTTCTCTTTCATATCTGACTCCCTGATAATTCAAACGTTTTCATTATACCAATATAATGGTTTATAATTCAGAACAAATAAGCATATCAGCTTTGGGGGATATTAAGTGTCACTGATCGATAAGCTCTTTGAAAAGAGCAGCTGGGAGAAGTTCTACGCATATAAATCCCGGTTACGCTGTTCAAAGCGTTTCAAAAAAGAACTCCGTGAATTCATAGATTCCGGAGCTTATCTCTCATATGAAGACTGTATCCGTTCTTGTTCTGATCTTCCGCTCCCCCATGGTACTGAAGCTCCTTACTTACCTGACACTCCGTAAATACGATGATATCTATCCCCCGTGCCTTTATTCCTTCCGTCCGGGAGTGTGCGCGAAAGACGCCATATCTGCCATCTGCCGTACTAAAGATATTGATTCCCTCTATTCTTATAAGATCGATGTAAGCGATTACTTTAATTCGATCCCCATAGACGAACTGTGCAGCATACTAGACCGCACAGTCACGGATGACAGCGGGCTCCTGGCATTCATGAAGGCTCTACTCACTGAAGAACGTGTCATTTCGGGTGACAGCGTCATATGCGAGAAAAAAGGCATAATGGCGGGCACTCCCATCGCGTCTTTCTATGCCAACCTGTATCTTAAAGATCTTGATGAATGGTTTGATGCCAGAGGCATCCTGTACGCGAGATATTCTGATGACATTATCGTTTTCGCAAAGGATGAAAAAGAGATCAAAGAGTACAGGGATCAGATACTCGGCAGGCTCAGTTCAAAGGGTCTCAATGTCAATCCGGATAAGGAATTCCAGGGAAGCCCTGAAGACGGGTTCACTTTCCTCGGAATCGAAGTAAAGAACGGAAATATAGATATAGCGCCTGCTTCTGTAGTCAAGCTCAAACAAAAGATGCGCAGAAAGGCACGCGCGTTAGACCGCTGGAGACACAGGGAAGGTCTTGACGGCAAAAAGGCCGCGGCGGCATTTATCAGGATATTCAACCACAAGCTTCTTGAGGCCAACGAAGACTCGGATCTTACCTGGAGCCTGTGGTTCTT
>CACYRM010000179.1 GCA_902776845.1 Oscillospiraceae bacterium | reverse complement strand
CCCACCCCGAAATCAATCTGTCAGAATAACATCGAAAGGAGCATCACTGCTCCATTTTAACGGAAGCATATCGCGGCTTACCGTAACCGTTTTCAGAGCCGGAAGCCCTTCCAATGGTGTCATATCCTTTATGTTCGTGTGTTCAAGGTTAATGACTTCAAGGCTCGGAAGATCTGTGAGCCCGCTTATATCAGCTATATTACTTCCTGAAAGGTTAAGTTCGCGGAGCAGTACCAATCCGTTCAGTCCGGAAATATTGTTCAGAGACTGGCATACCAATGCGAGTTCCTTAAGCTGTGACATATCACTGAATAAAGAGAGATCGGAGACCTGTCCGGTAATAACAGGCGCGCCGTTCACACGGCAGACCCCGTCTGTGTCGAAGGCAACATTATTCATATCATCAGTTACTATGTTTCCGCAGAAATACAGGGCTTCTATCTCTGAAAGCTGCCAGCGGTTTATCTCTCCGCTCTGACTGCCAAGTGCCGTCCGGACAGCGCGTTCCTGCTGGCTGTCGGGAAAACTGATCGCGAAGTATTTCTCGGCTTCTCCGATATTAACGACAGGAACCTGTGTCGGTGTCGGAACAGGCGTGACCGCTGCCGTCTCAACTGTGGGCTCAGGCTGCTTTACGGGATCCCAGCTTCCCGTGACCAGAGCGCCCAATACACATGCGGCTGCGACGAATACCAGTATTGAAGCCGTGAGCCCCGCGGCACGCCAGGGTATCTTCTCGGAAACTGTGACGTGAAAACGTTTCGTAAGAAAGCCTGATCTCAAGATTGCGTCCGCGCGCTCTTCTGATGTCCCGAGCAGGGGAATGATCTGCATATCCTTAAATATTTCCTGCCATCTTTCTTCTATGGGTACGTCTTCCAATGTGATTATAAGAATGGCTTTATTAAGACGCGAAGCGGTCATCATCTCGCTGTAGCAGTTGGGAGATTCCATTGAACGTTTGGAAAGGAAGAACAAAACCCGTTCACAGTTGTGCATATGAGTGGAGATATTGGCCGGCCAGTCGCTGCCGGCAGGAATACCTTCGTCATACCACAGGCGGTAACCTTTTTCGTGAAGAATGCGTATAGTACTTACTACCTCATCAGACTGACGGTGCGCGTAGCTGACAAAGAGAAACGGGCGGGTTCCTTCATAAGGCTTAAAGAAATCACTCATGTAAGGTCTCCTCCGCTCAAAGCGATCGTGTAACCCGCAGGGAGATCATCTGAACCCATTACAGCCTGCTGCGGTAGCACGATCTTTTCCAGTGAAGGAAAACGTGAAAGCTCATTCCAGTCTTCAGGAATATCTGACAGCTCAAGTGAGGTGATCCCGGACACCAGTTCTTCTGTGATCACGCCGCCGTCTGCCTCTTCACGGACGGCGGAAGCAATAACGCTGTCAGAGAAATAAACTTCATCCTGAATTACCGTTTCCTCCTTCTGAAACCGGTGGAAAAATGCAAATCCCGCAAAAGCTATCACAGCTGAAAGTGCAGTCAGGATCAGGAATCCCTTTGTAAGTATCCCCGTAATATCGTATTTGCTGACAGTAACCGGAGCGCCTATCATATCCTGCGAGAATCCTTCCGCATGTATTACCGCGCTCTCGATCTCTTCATCACTGTGGAGCTTATATAAAGGGATTTGCTGCACACTTTCGCGCAGCCCCATCGGCAGACGCCTGTCTGTTCCGTCAGGATCAAGAGCGAGAACAGGGCGGCCGAATTTCTGATTGACGAGGACATTGCTCTTGGTATCTTTATCCGCACAGGCAGCGTCAGACAGGTAAAGAACAGTCAAAGCGGCTTTGGAAGATAACATCTGTCTTTTTAGGAGTTCTTCGGAATTACCGGCAGGACCGGTGCAGAACCATATGCGGCAGCCGCGGGTAAGGAGGGGATGGATAATGCGCCACACTTTAGAAGAGTCTGCCTCGGCAAAGGCAAAATACATGTAGGGTTCATCTCCTGTATAAGGAGAGACTTTGGATTGCCAGTTCTTCATGTGCGTTTATCTTTCCGCTGCCGCAGTCTGCGGCAGGCGTATTTCCGGGATATCATCTCCGGAAATAATCAGGACCTGCAACTCATCTATTTTGTATTATCTCATACAAGACAGTTTGATTAAAAGACTTTAATCTAATAAAATTATATGTATCAGTATTGGGTATCATCATATTTCAAAGGAGGCATAATATGGGCTTATTTTCGAATCTATTCGGTAACGACGGCAAGGATATAGACAGTGCTTTGAGCAAGATGAAGAACCTGGCTGAAGACATTATGGATGATGGTCAGATCAACTCCCAGCCTGGTCAGCAGAGTAAGCCTTACGCACCGCCGGCAGGCACCGCTGAGCCTCTGAATACCAGAAGACCTGAGCCTGAAGCTGTGGCTGTTGACGGACCTTCCGGAGATTCCTGGGGTCCCGTTATGCCTGCTGAAGAGAATCAGTTTAATTCAGGCCTAAAATACAGTGACTATTTCACCGGAATTTTCGAAAAGGAATTCAGTGCTTACTCGATCGATAAGCAGAGCTTAAGAGACGGAAAGGCAATGCTCTATAC
>CACYRM010000178.1 GCA_902776845.1 Oscillospiraceae bacterium | reverse complement strand
AGGTCCTTAAGTTCTGTCTTCATGTCATCAGGAATAAACTTGTCGATAGGTCCCTTGTAGCTCATGTCTTCGAGAACTTCAAGATAGCCCAGACCGCCCATTCCGAGGTCATCCTGGGCAAACTTGAGCATCTTCTCGTGCTGGCCCTTGGACAGCTTTGCGTGAACGTTGATTGCACGTACGGTCTTTCCGTGGAAAGCCTTGAATGTGCATCTCGAGAAGAACTCCGTTACGTCCTTTATCCTCAAGGGGTTTCTTAAGTCAGGCTTGTCGGAACCGAACTCCTCCATAGCCTGCTTATATGAGATTACGGGATAAGGTGCAGCCGTAACCTGTGCACCCGCGGGTGCGAACTTCTCAAATGTTGCCGTAAGGACTTCCTCGCCTGCCCTGAAAACGTCTTCCTGTGTTGCGAAAGACATCTCGAAGTCGAGCTGGTAGAACTCTCCCGGTGATCTGTCTGCTCTTGCATCCTCGTCTCTGAAGCAGGGAGCGATCTGGAAATACTTATCGAATCCTGACACCATAAGAAGCTGCTTGAACTGCTGGGGTGCCTGCGGAAGCGCATAGAACTTGCCCTTCCACTTTCTGGAGGGAACGATATAATCTCTTGCGCCCTCAGGTGAAGATGAAGTAAGGATAGGAGTCTGGATCTCCAAAAAGCCCATCTCCGTCATCTTCTGTCTCAGGAACGCGATAACGTTTGATCTGAAGATGATGTTGTCCTTGACCTTTTGGTTTCTGAGGTCAAGATATCTGTACTTAAGTCTTACATCCTCTCTGATCTCTTTTGATGTCATGATCTCGAAAGGAAGCTGGCTGTAGACCTTGCCTAAGACATCAACAGAGTGAGCCTCGAGCTCGATCGTACCTGTAGCGATCTTGGGGTTGTATGTCTCCTCATCTCTGTGCTCGATCTTACCCTGAATGGAGATGCACTCTTCCTTTACGAGTCCGTCAAGAAGTGATGTATCACGCATAACGACCTGAAGTGTTCCGTACATGTCTCTCAGGTCAATGAAAGATACGCCGCCGTGGTCTCTGATGTTCTCGATCCAGCCGCATACACGGAGTTCGGTTCCAACGTCCTTCTCTGTCAGGGAGCTGATGATCCTGTCTCTGTACTGGTTTGCCATATTCCAATCCTTTCTTCCGGGGAAACAAAAAACGCCCCGAACTTAAATCTCCTTTAAGTTCAGGACGAACAAAACATGTCCGCGGTGCCACCTGATTTACTCCGCAAAAGCGGATGTTATTCGTCAGTGGCCTCTTTCCGCTCTGCCTTTCAGCCCGGGGGCAAAGCTCTCTGAAGGCGACATACCACGACTACTGGGGTCTCCGTCATCGCATAATGCGTAATACTACATCATTTAAAAGCTGATTGTCAATATAATAAACTGTTATACATGATGTTCAGCAAACAATCAGATTCATCGCCGGTAATCGCAGGAACTCTTCGTCGGGCCGTCGTCTCCCGACTCATAGTGGGCGCGGAATTCCATATTGATATCCCTGATCTCGCGCTTTCCGTCTATATAGTCCTGGTACATGTCGGCAAGACCTGCCATGCAGCCGTCGCAGTTGCCGTCGATATATCCTATCGACTCTTTGACTATCTGCTCACGTTCTTCTTTTGTTGTGTCCTTTATCAATATGCTCTTCATTTTCTGCCTCTTCCGCCTTTTCTTCCTGATCCGCCCGTGCGCGGCTTGCCGGCATATCCTCCGGGTCTCCCTGTTCTGCCGGCTGCGGAAGTCCTGCCCGCGCCTCTTCCTGAAGACTGGGCCGGTCTGACATTCCTTCCGCCCTTCTTGGCTCTGTGTGGCTCCTTTTTGCCGCCCTTTGCCATGCGGCGTTCCATCGGATCACGTTCTTCCTCGAAGCCGTATTCAAAGGAGAAATCAATCTTGTTTTCTTCGGTGTCCACCTTTTCGACGACTATGGTAACAGGCATGCCGATGGAAAGGATCTTTCCGCCGTGCGCCCCGATCGCCCTGTAACTGCGCTCATCAAAGAAATAATGGTCTCTGAGGGAACGGAACGGGACAAAGCCTTCTATCGTGTTTTCGAGTCTGACAAAGCATCCGGCATCGATTATGGACGAGATGACTCCGTCATAATGCTCACCGATCTTATCCGCCATGTATTCGCAGATCTTGATGTTGTCGGAAGCGCGCTCCGCATCGACCGCATTGCGCTCCATATCGGATGAGTGTTCCGCAGCGTTGTCGACAAGGCCTCCGAAATGGCTTCTCGAATTCTCACCGTGCAGATAACTCTTTATGATCCTGTGAATGTAAAGATCCGGATAGCGTCTGATAGGCGATGTGAAATGGCAGTAGTACTTCGAGGCCAGACCGAAATGCCCCAGACAGTCAGAACTGTATCTTGCCTTCGCCATAGACCTTAACAGCAGTTCATCCAAAGCAGGAAGCGCTGTCTTGTCACCTATCGTTCCCATGAATCTCTGGACATCCAGAGGCTTGATCCTTCCGAACAGTCTTCCGGATGCGCCGAAATACCTTGCGATATTCGAGAACCTCGCGATCTTTATCGGATCAGGATCCTCATGCACACGGTAAACAAACGGATAATTAAGTTCGAAAAACTTTTTGGCGACAAACTCGTTTGCACATATCATGAACGACTCGATTATGCCGTTCGTGAAATTTATAGGATAAGGCTTAACATCTTTAACAGTACCGTCATCATTGAGGATGACCTTTGTCTCAGGCATCTCGAAATTAACCGCGCCGCGCCTGTCCCTCATCGACTTAAGGATCTCAGCGAGTTCCTTCATCTTAATGAGCATCGGGATTATCTCACCGTACTCCTCATCGTCCTCCGGCTTTGGATCCGTAAGAATTCGGAAGCACTCGTTATAGCTCATCCTTCTGTCCGATCTGATGACACTCTCATAAAGCTCGCCGCCGTAGATCCCGCCTTCACGGTCCACCAGCATCTCGGCAGTCATGGCAAGCCTGTCGACGTTGGGATTAAGGCTGCAAAGACCGTTGGAGAGCTTCGGCGGAAGCATCGGGATTACCCTGTCCACAAGATATACTGATGTGCCTCTCGAAAAAGCTTCGGCATCAAGCATCGTACCTTCCCTAACATAATTCGAGACATCCGCAATATGAACATAAAGCCTGAAATTACCGTTCCTGAGTTTCTCGATAGATATAGCGTCATCGAGGTCTTTGGCATCCTCACCGTCTATTGTTATGGTAAGAAGATCACGCTTATCGCGTCTTCCGTCCGCGATCTCTTTGATAACCTGTTCAGGATCCGGATTGACCGGCAGCGGATCGACTTCACTGAGCACTTTTTCCGGGAATGTCTGCGACAGTCCGAACTGCCTTAGGACAGTCATCATCCTGACATCACTGTTGCCGTAATCACCAAGGACTTCCGTGATCGTTCCCCTGCAGTCGCCGCGGTCACAATTCGGATTAAGCACTTCGCACACTACGACCATATTAAAGGGCGCGCCGTTCAGATGATTCTTATCTATCTCGATCGCGCCGTAATCAGTGCTCCTGAAGTATGGATCCGGAATAACCACACCGCCTGTGGGAGACTGCCTGAGGATTCCTATTACCTGGTTCTTAACCTGCAACGGTCCTCTGGGAGCCTGATCAGCTAAGGTCTCCGGGAAAGCCGACTGCTCTTCCTTTGCCTTGATCAGCCTGTTTCTTCTTTTCTGGGCCATCTTCCATCTCTTTATTCCTCATTTACGTTTTTGTACATTTTACTACAAGAGGTAGGATTGTATCAGTATCAAGTCTTTTTCGATATCGAAAAAGGGACATGGATTATTGATTTCCAAAATATTTCCAGGATTGGCTGATCCTGGAAACGGTTTAGGCAAAATGGCTCCAAATTACAAAAATCATTACCCGAAACGGCGTTTTCAGGAAAATTCCGGGAAATGGGCAGCAATAAAGCTATACCCTCTGAAATTATCAGGAAATTGTGAAGCAAACTCTGATTCCATAACATCCTGCGGTTTAAGATTCACGCCGAAAAAGGGAAAACAACAGAGTCACAGAACAATAAACATCCACCGGCCTAGCCGGTGGTTTTTCTTTTTCGGGCATAGCCCTCATATTACTAGCCACACACACGTGTGTCTTTTTATGGCCTGCCAG
>CACYRM010000177.1 GCA_902776845.1 Oscillospiraceae bacterium | reverse complement strand
ACCTTCTCGCCCGAGCCGATCTCAAGGTTTATGTTATGCAGGATCTCGGCAGAACCGTATCCTGCCGACATGTTCTTCACGGTGATCTTCATGCGCGTTTCCTCCTTGAAGCGAAGAAAACATATGCGAAGAAAGGTGCTCCGATCAGTGCCGTGACAGCGCCCACAGGAATCTCCCGGGGTGACATCAGTGTCCTTGATATGAGATCGCATAATGCCATGAACGCTCCGCCGTAGATAAAAGACATCGGAAGAACGAGCCTGTGCGAAGGGCCGAATATCTTTCTTACGACATGGGGGGCGGCAAGATCTACAAAACCTATGACGCCGGTAAATGCTACTGATATTCCCGTAAGAAGAGAGCAGATGGTTATGGCGGTAAGCTTGGTCTTCTTGGCGTCAACGCCCATTGCCTGGGCCTGAAGATCGCCGAAGCTCATGATGTCCAGTTTTCGCGACATGAGCATAACCACTATGAAGCAGACAACGCAGACCGGGAAAAGGACCGCGCAGTGTTTCCAGCCTCTTGCGGAGAAAGAACCCATCATCCAGAGGAAAAGCTGCTTTGAGTGGTCAGAATACAAAGTCGATAAAAAATTCATTATGCCGTTTACAAAAAGCGACAGGACCATACCTATCAGAACCACGGTGGTGTTGGATACGCTCCTGTCGATCGCGGATGCCAGCGAGAGCGCAACGGCAACCGTGATAAGACCGAATACGAATCCAGTAAACGGGAGCATAAATCCCGCAAGGACCGGAACCGATATCTCGAGGATCAGGACCAGGGCCGCGCCTAAAGAAGCACCTGAAGACACGCCTAAAGTATAGGAAGACGCAAGCGGATTCTGAAGCAACGCCTGCATACAGGCGCCGCTCACGGAGAGAGCCCCGCCGACAAGAAATGCCATGATCGCTCTCGGCATCCTTATAGTCCAGAAGATCGAATCCATCATGGGATCGATCCCTGCAGGTGTCCCTTTTCCGGTTATGTGTCCGCCTATGATCCCGAAAAGATCCTTCAGCGAGATATAAACACTTCCCTGCCTGATCGCCAGAATGAGTATAAAAAGGCACAGGACTGCCGATAACGCTATCTTCAGTCCTGTGCCGCGTTTAGTCATGATTTTTCAGTCTTAAGAAAAGTTATCCGAGCACCTGCTCGATAACATCATTCTTTATGTCATTGAAAGACTGGGAATAGTTGCCGTATGTATCGGGATAGATGCACTTTCCCCACTCGAGAGTGGCATCGGCGATATGATGGTTAGGACGTGAGCAGGCATCCTCATCTATCTGATATACCTCGCCGTTCTTTACCGCGTTAACGTTCTCCCATCCTTCAAGAGCTTTTACCATGTCGGCTGCGCCGGGCATCCAGTTGCAGTCCATAAGGATAACGTCAGGATTTGCCGCAATAGCCTCCTCTACGGAAACCGAGAGCCATCCCTCCTTATCACCGAATACATTCTCAGCGCCAAGGATCTCGATCATCTCATTCATGTAAGTTCCCTTGCCGAATGTATAGATCGTGGGGTACTCGGCAGAAGGAACGTTCATCATTACGAGAACAGTCTTTTTCTCACCCTCGGGGATCGTCTTGGAATACTCTTCGATACCTTCCATGAATACCGTAAGACCCTTTGCATAAGCGAGTCCCTCAGCGGCCTTGCCTACGCATGCGCCGATGAACTGAATGTCATCGCAGATTCCTTCGATCGAATCAGGTGAAGGGATATCTGCTACGCAGACACCGCTGTCGATAAGTGACTGGAAAGGTGAAGTGCCGCCGACAGAACTCATTCCCGATGTAAATACAAGATCAGGACTGAGCGCAGCGATGGCTTCGTTATCAGGTGCCATCATGTCGAACTGGGCAACACCTGCGGGAAGCTTGTCGGCATAAGTTGCCGAATTAGTATCGATACCGACGATCTTATCGCCCAGACCGAGTTCGATAAGCACCTGTGTCGTTGAAGGTGCCATGGAAACGATCTTCCCGACACTGTCAGGAAGCGTAATTGCATTACCTGCACGGTCCTGCGTGGGCCTCTCAAGATTCAAGTCACCGACAATATCCTGACCTACGGACATCAATGAATCGACATCCGAATTCTCGGCCATCTCCTTTATCTCCATGATCTTTGAGCATCCTGTGGCCAGAGAGACCGTTGTAACCAGCGCCAGGATGATAGACAGTAATTTCTTCATTCTTAAACATCCTCCTTAGAATGTAAGCCTGTAAAAGCGCATACGCTTTAATAATTGCGAAAATTATAATCTATTACCCTCTTTTGAGGTATACTTTAGAGCAACCGTTGTATATCAAAAATCTATGCTCAGACAGGACATTTTATTATGAAGATTAACAAAATACTTGAAGACAAAACGCCCACGATATCATTTGAGGTATTCCCTCCCAAGGCCGAGACCGGCCTGAATGACGTCAAGGCCGCCGCAGGCGCGATCGCCGCACTCTCCCCTTCCTATATGTCGGTAACTTACGGAGCAGCCGGATCCACCTCCAAGCTGACAGTTGAAGTCGCATCGGATATCAAGAATCTCCACGGCGTTCCCGTAATGCCTCATCTTACCTGTGTTGCTTC
>CACYRM010000176.1 GCA_902776845.1 Oscillospiraceae bacterium | reverse complement strand
AGTATGCATAATGTCCTTAAAGGCCTTCTTTTCGACGAAGAAAGTCCTCTTATTTGTGATAACGACACCTGTTTTCCCGCGCGCGAAAATACCATCGTCGTTGTACAGGATGATATGCTCATCGGGGAGCATGCTTCCTGATAATCTGGCGGCAATATTGCTGTGATTCTTCTCGCGGATCCCGGGCGCAGAGATCTCATCAAAGTTCATAAGGTAATCGCGCATGTACTGCTCGATCTTTTCTGCCGAATCGAACTCATTTAATGTGCGGACAAATGAATTAACCGGAATATTCCACTTGGGATTCTCGGTAAGCAGCTGATAATCCCATTCATAGATAAACCAGTCCTTATGGATCGGGTTATCTCCTATCTCCTCTTTTGTTGTATCATCCAGAGTGAACTCACTTCCGCAATAAGGGCAGATCATTCTCTTTCTGCTTGCGGCAAGCTCCAGTTTTCCGTTGCAGTTCGGACACTTATTCAGTTCCATAAATCTTTACCTCTTTCTCCTGGCAGAAAGCATCTCTCTTATGGTCATTCCGCCTTTAAGATAATTCCTGATAATGACGAAATACATTATGGCAAGAGCTGCGAAGCAGATAACATAATCCTTATAGTAGTCAAACGCTTCGACTATATAGTCTTCAATAAGATGAGGGACTTCATAGTACGCAATCTGAAAAGAAATATCGTCGTACCAGTAGAGCAGCGTAAAAGTCCAGATAAATCTTTCACCGACGAAGATTCCCAGCAAAGACAGGAACAGGCACAAGACTATCTGAAATGCAGAGGTTCTCTCCTTACTGAATAATTCATACATAACGATCGGCGCGGTTACAACAAGGACCGCTCCTATAATATACGGCGTCGTATAGTTCAGCATGGACAGAAGAAACCAAATGAGCACAGAGCCGGCCGTACCTAACAGCGCGCCTATAATTCCCAGAAACATATTATCAGGCAGAACAGGCTGAGGTTCATCCCTCTTTATTCCCTGCTTTTCCATAATCTGTTCATAATACGCAGTTGTTCCGGCTGCAGGAGCGGCAAAAGCGCCGGTTCCTTCATTTACGCTCTTATAACCCAATGCGGATAAAGACGCGGAAAATGACGTAAGGTCCTCAGTTATCGAGAAAGCTGTATCTTCTGTCAGCTCGAAAGTATCAACAAAAAGAAATACGTTGTCGTTCACAATGGAATAGGATTTGAAGAATACCAGCTTCTGGAAAGCGCTCTCTATGTGGTCCTTGAAAGGATCATCTCCGAACAGACGCATGACAGAATGGACTCTCAGCGTGCCATAGGAAGCAAAGCATATCTCATAATCCAGACCGTTAAGACTGCCGGCGATCTTGTTATCACCGTCAAACGCAAAACCCAGATAATTCTTTAATTCTACAAAGAATCCGTACTCATCCATCCTAAGACTCTTTCCCTACTCTCCCGGATAACTGAATCTTATTGTAACATGAGCACGCGTTCTTTCCTAATAAGCGGAAGATATTACCTCATCAGATATAGAAGACATAATCATCTTTTCGCGGAGCCGGATCCTTATAAGGCTCAGCAACATATCCCAACGCGCAGTGACCTATACCCTCATACTCCTCTGTAATACCGAGTTTTGCGAGTATATCCTTGCCGAAATCCGCCTCGAATTCTTCCTTAGCCCTGTGGATCCAGATACTTGCCACGCCAAGGCTCTCAGCTGCGTTCATCAGGTTGCCCATAACGAGAGAACCGTCGTAAACATGTGTGGCAACATCCTTCCTGGCCAGAACGATCAGTATGACAGGAGCTCCGTAGAAAGGATCAAAGCCCTCAGCCCATCCGCCGATCTTCCTGTTGGCTTCAGAGATCTCGTCTCTGGTCTTCTTATCCGTAACAGCAATGATTATAGGGCTCTGCTTGCCCATTCCGGTTGCGGCATACGTGCCTGCCCTTAAGATCGCCTTGAGGTCATCTTCATTGACCATATCAGGCTTGAAATTCCTGCAGCTTCTTCTTGTCTCTAAAACTTTCAATGTCTCGTTCATATTATTGCCTCCAGAAAATCAGTATCCGATCTGTGCAAGGATCCTGTCCAGCACTTCCGCATTCTTAATCGTGAATTCAGATGAGATATGCGGGGCTTCCCCGTTTTCGATACATCTGCCGAGCTGCTCGACTTCGAGCATATAGTTCTGGGCAACATTAATAACCGGATGATACTCATGCGTTCCGGCTTTAATCGTGTAAGTCAGACTGCCCTCCTGGTTGTATTCAACATTGGAAACTATCGTGCCCTTGGAACCGTGGATATAGAGCCTGTCACGCCTGCCGTTGTTAGCCGGATCAAAGATCATTCCGACATTAAAAGCCGCTCTGGCACCGTTTTTGAACTTCATAAGCGCCGAAGCGAAAACATCGGCGCCCTTGTCGTTGAATTCCGCATTTGCCATTACGTATTCAGGCTCGGAATCGATAAGAGACAGGATCATCGTCGTGCAGTAACATCCGAGATCGTAAACAGCTCCGCCGCCCAAATCCTTGTAGATCCTTATATCATCAACATATCCCTGGGTATAGAAAGCAGTCTCGATAAAATCGACATCGCCTATAACGCCGCTGTTG
>CACYRM010000175.1 GCA_902776845.1 Oscillospiraceae bacterium | reverse complement strand
ACCGCTGCTCGTGAATGCCCTGGCAAAAAACTGTCCTTCATTAAGTTCGCTGTCAGTATAGTAATAATCGATAAAGTCCAGCAGGATCTCTCTTGCCTGCTCATCCATTACCTGCGTCTCCGCATCATAGCCGGGCGTTACGGTGCAGATATAATTGCCGGATTCATTGGGATACTCGCGGAAAACAACGAGCATGTGACCTTCGTCTGTGCCGAACATCTCCTTATATGCCGCTTCGGAAAGCTCTTCAAGACTTCCCTCGGACATATACTGACCGCCTTCCTCACCCATTATCCAAAGGTACGGCTGAACGCCGGTCTTCTCATAGAAATGAGTTGTTAATCCGTTGATAAGCGAAGTCTCTTCCCCGCTCTCATCTATCCAGTCGCCCCAGTCATCCCTGTACCACTCGTCGACCGCATCACATTTCGAAGCAGGCAGTGCTTCTCTCTGCACAGTCGATCTTGTTACATCGAAAGCTGCATCGATATCCATGTCTTCGAAGAATACTGCAATAATGCCGAGCAGTAGGAATACGGGAATGATCAGGATCCAGCCGCATCCGCTCAGGCAGCCTCTTCCGCCGCCTCCGACGCTGCCGCCGCTGAAACTCCCGCTGCTTCCGGACCTGTATGAACTGCCGGAATGGCGAGAGTATGAGGAACCCGAGGATCTGTATGAGGATCCTGAAGATCTGTACGAAGAGCTAGATGACCTGTACGAAGAACCGGATGACCTGTGTGATCCGCCCGAATGTGAATGGCTGCTCGAATGATGTGAACTGTGGTGTCCGCCACCGCCTCCGCCGCCTCTGCCCATTGCCAATCCTCCCTTTATTGCTGTTAAGACAGCTTATTCCATAGGGAATATTATCATAAAAGAGTGAGTTTTTCGATTGCGAAGCCGGTTTAAGGTTTAGCAACAATAGATTATCCTAAATTTACGTTTTTAAGCTTTTGGGATAGAAATTTACTCTGTTATTTATCCTAAAAATCAGATTCCCGCACTTTGGGATAAGTTTTCGAAGCGAATCTTATCCTAAATCTCAAAAAAAACAATTCAGGGATAAAAATTCCACTCCAAACTTATCCCAATCATCCAATAATCAAATTTGAGGATAAAGCCTCCTTCATGATCAAAGCGGTCTAACGTCCATTACGGCAAAGACCTTATTATTCTCCCGTCAGTTCCCCGTAAACGCTCACCGTCTCGGCATCATCGCTGCCGGTCACATAGTATGTCACGCCGTCAGATACAAACTTCAGATAAACATCCGAATCAGTATTCAGGAAGACCTTGCATCCGCTCTGGCCGTCAACGATGAACGTGCCGTCATATATGGGAGGCATGGAAAAACCAACCTGTCTGTACAGTTTAAGATCCGAAGCCTGATTGCAGAGTTCAGGATCCTCTATGTCAGCCACAGAGACTTTGATGCTGTCAATATAATGATTGCATATAAGAGTGCCGTTTTCGATGCGGACGGACATTGAAGACTTGCCGGCAACTGCGACTAATACGAGCATTGCAACAACAAAAATCAAAAACAGACCGGCGACCGCAGTTATCACTTTTCCTGCGGGATGGGCAAGATTGATCGTGCCTCCGATACCCATTCTCTTAGCGACGTTAAGCCTTCTGTCATCGGGATTGTAATAGAACGATCCGAGGATCCACCTGTCATCATCATCGATATCGATCGTGGTGTCTTTTCTGTAACGCTTATCTATCGCAAGATTCTTTCTGACCAGCAATACCAGCGATGCCATCAGCATCAGCATATATACTGACATAAGGATGACCATGGTGATGTCGCTGTTTGCGAAAAAGATCATCAGAACGGACAGTATTATCATTGCCGTATTTGCCCAGGTCATGAGAACGAACATATCGGCAAATGACTTTTTCTTTGCCCTGTTGTAGTTGATATTCGTATCGCTGTTCTCAGAGATGACTTCGTTGCGGACGCGGTCCATCATGACAGCTATAGGGATCAGGATAATGCCTATGAACAGGAATGTTCCGGTCATGGAAGTCATAACAAACGAGCCATGATTTTCAATGGAAAGGTCGAATACTTTCAGATCATAAAGCATCGCGAAAACAAAGCCCGCTGCGGCAACGATATCAGGGATCACTAAATCTTTTATCTTAAGTCCGCTGACAACACCTGCGCCCTTCAGATCTGTATAAGTCGTACCCTTAGCGGAAACAATGCCGATCGCCCTCTTGAGGCTCTTCATCTCGCGGTTGGCGTTCATGAACGGAACAGCGAAGACAATGATATCTGCAAGAATAAAGATCACCCAGATGACCACTCTTGTCAGTTCGTCAGGTATGAGCATGATAAGTCCCATAATCACGAATGAGCAGATCATTATGATCAGAGCCTGTTTTCTTGTGGAAGCGGCTATTCTGTCTATCTCAGAAGCGACTTTCTCATCCCTGAATTCCTCACGGTTCCTGACACCGAAAATGAACTTCCTGTCATGCCATTTCGCGGGGTATTCATAGAAAAACATTATCAGCAGCGTCGGGATCATTATCACGAGCAAAACTATATCCATTAGCATATTCATACACTTATCCTCTTAAACCGTATCTGCCATTTGCTTAAGCATTCCCAAGGTAATACTCATCAACGAGCTTTTGTATCTCTTTTTTGGGAACACCGGAAAGTCTGGCTTCGGAGACTATCCTTCTTAACTCATTCTTATTCTCATCGGAGATCACGCCCGACTGTTCGATCTGCTGCCGCACGCGCGCGCCGTTTTTGCGGTCGGTCATGATGTACCCCTCGTTCTTGAGCATCTGATACGTCTTGCTTACGGTCATCGTATTTATGCCGATCTCAAGCGCCAGGGCCCTTACGGTGGGCAGCTGCTCTCCGGCTTTCAGTTCCCCTGATGAGATGCCCATAACTATCTGATTGCGTATCTGCATGTAGATCGGCACGTCGGAGTATTCGTCTATTCTTATAATCATTGCTATTTCCTCTCTTACGGTTAATTAACCAGCCTGCGT
>CACYRM010000174.1 GCA_902776845.1 Oscillospiraceae bacterium | reverse complement strand
AACTCATCCACTGAAAGCGGGTGATCGAAAAGGAATCCCTGCGCAATGCGGCAATCATTCTTTCTTAAGATCCTGAGCTGTTCTTCTGTCTCGACACCTTCGACAACGCATTCAAGACCCATATCATGTGCAAGCGAGACAAGATGTCTGAACATCACATTTGATATATTTTCTTCATCCTCCGTTGCAGGGACAAAGCTCTTATCGATCTTAAGAACATCCCAGGGGATCTCACGGATGAGATTCAGGGATGAATAACCTACACCGAAATCATCCACGGCGGTCTTTACCCCCTGCTTCTGAAGACTGCTTACGATACGTCTCAGATCGCTGAACATAACATCAGACGTAGTCTCGGTAAGCTCGATCTCGATAAGATCGTGAGGGACATTGTACTTATCGATTATTGAGA
This sequence comes from Oscillospiraceae bacterium, assembly GCA_902776845.1. Taxonomy (GTDB): domain Bacteria; phylum Bacillota; class Clostridia; order Saccharofermentanales; family Saccharofermentanaceae; genus Saccharofermentans. Next base: position 2,276 of record CACYRM010000174.1, on the reverse strand, counting down.
TTATGTGATCCGTAAGATCGAGGTCGATCAAATGCTTTCTGGAGAAATTTACCGATACGCGCACCGGCTTAAGGCCTTCATTAAGCCATCTGACCATATCCCTGCAGACATGCTCAAGAACATAGAAATCCAGTTCGGATACGAATGTATTGAGTTCAAGGATAGGAATGAACTCATCAGGAGGTATTACCCGTCCGTCTCTCTGCCAGCGGCAAAGCGCCTCGGCACCGACCGGCTGTTTGGTATCAATATCGACCTTGGGCTGGTATTGAACGATAAATTCCTCCCTCTTAAGTGCTGAGGGGAAAGCTGTCTGTATCCTCTTAACGTGATCACTCTCGGTCTTCATCTTATCGCCATACACAACGATACTGTCACCTTCGTGGCGTTTTGCGACATTTCCCGCGAAAATGATCTTATCCATTATGTCTCCGTAAGACTTCATCATGTACGGCGTAGGCAGAGCATATACACCTGCAGCAACAGATACTGATACCCTCTGTTCGCCGGAAACGTCATAAGCGATGGGAGTACCTGAAAAGATCCTGAAGACATCTTCCTGAACGCCTTTGTCGAAAACACCTATGAACTTATCACCGCCGAGCCGGATGATTATTCCGGTGTCCCCGATGATATCGCTTAGCAGTTCATAGTATTTGCGCATTACTATGTCGCCGTTCTCGCGTCCGATCTCCTGATTGATGATCGTGAAATTATGCAGGTCAATATGGAAAGACACTTTACCGCCAAGTTTATTCTCCGCATTATTAACATCCATATATCTGGCAAAAGCACGGAAATTGCGGTAACCGTCCAGATCCGAGAAACCGAACTCTTCGAGTTTTCTGATAAGTCTCATTCTGCTGACATACCCGATAACTATCCTGAGCAGTGAATCAAGCTGCTGGATGTCCGTATCGTCATGAACATATTCATCCGGATCGGAATACAGCGTTCCTATGATGACGGCTTTGGAAGGTGAAGATATCCTGAGACGCAGGAGAACCTGTTTGCCGTTACCGGTATCATAATCACAGAAGATCTCGCCGATTCCGCGCTGTTCCATCATCGGCGTAATATAGAACTCCGTAACCGCTTTTGTAAGCCTGTATTCCCTGCAGATCTCCAATACCAGTTCAAGATAAGCTTCGCGGTCTACAGGTTCATTATGTGTAATGCGGACCAGACGTTCCAGATATGAATAATACTTTTCATTGCTGACATAACTCATAAGGATCACCTCGATAACAACAATAACTGATCGATCAGATCAGTGCTTTTCAGGACCGGGTCCTTTTACACCGGCAAGTCTTGATATCAACGGTGATAAAAGGACAGACAAAATATAACTGATCAAAAGGGTCGGTATAAGAAGCTTGATCCAGTTCCCCAGCCACATTACCGCAAACGGCGGCAACTGGCTCAAAGCCTCAGCCGGCAGCCTCATTCTTGCCATAAGCACACCGGCAAAACTTAAGATAAGGCTGATTATCAAAGTGTTCCCTCCAGAATTAGGGATCGCATTGATGAGGAAGAATTTGATTCCGGGCGGATTGGCATTGGCCTTCCTCGCAAGCATGGCTCCAAGCCTTCCAAGCGGTATCACCAGTGCGATTATCACGCCGATAACGATTGATAAAGCTATGTTTGAGACATAGATCATTGCAGCAGGAGTATATCTGACTGATTCCGGATTATTCTTGATCACAAGCGCAGCGGAAACGGCACCCATTACGGCAGAGATGATGATCGACATTATGATTCCTACAAGACGTTCTTTTCTCATAAGCCTTCTCCTGCAAAAATCCGGGCGTTTCCAAATATATAAATTAATCTTAACAGGATTTTGAGAATTATGGATAAACCAAATGTTAACTTTTACCTTTAAGCATAATGAGTTGTCTCAAAACCACACTGTTTAAGCAGCAACCATAAACAGCGCATGGAAGTATTTCTTCATTGCCATCAGTTCGTCAAACGTACCCTGTTCCTCGATCCTTCCGTCCCTCATTACAAGGATCCTGTCATATCTCCGCATGAGGCTCTCCTCGAGAGAATGGGTTACCACGATCCTTGTTATTCCTTTAAGATCCAGTATATCCGAAGTAACTTTGTGCGCAGTCTGTGAATCCAATGCAGCCGTGATCTCATCAGCTACAAGAACAGATGATCTCTTAAGAAGGCTCCTGGCTATGGAGATCCTTTGTTTCTCGCCGCCTGACAGCGCTTTCCCGCTCTCACCGCACATAAGGCCTGTTCCGCGCTCGTCGACTAAT
>CACYRM010000173.1 GCA_902776845.1 Oscillospiraceae bacterium | reverse complement strand
AGCGGTCAATCTTCTTTTTCTTGTCTTCACTCATATTCTTATAATATTATGTTCAGTCTGATCTTAAAGGCTTTCAAAGCCTGCTGGAGTTCGTGGATGTTATAGACCGTAAGGTCATAAAGCATCCAGCGGAATCCGTGAGCGGATGTAGTGACAGGAATATTGATGGATAGGTGATAATCGGTCACGCCGTATATCTCTATCATTGTCCTGCCAACGTCCAAACGCCAAGAGGTGCATCCTTTTTCCGTCACCTTGAAGCCGTTCTTTTCAAGAATAGGCTTGGTGATGGGGATGGGGTGAATAATACGGTAGAGCGGACTGTCTTCTTTGACAAGCCCGTTTTCCTGACGTTCGAGGAGCTTCAGAATGTCGGCAGTCACCTGCACAGCCTCCGGCTTGTGAGAAGGGTGATGGATCATAATCCAGTTGCCGATCATCAAATCCTCAGAAGTAAGATTCCAACCCATATCGTTACTGTTTTAAAAACTTACACTTCAATTTGTCAATCTCGCCGAATTTCCTGCATACGTCAGGACGGCACTCGTAGATATTACACTTAAAGTCCCTGCGAAGGAACGGACATTTGTTCAGGGCGGGCTTCTCGCTGGTGAACGCTACCGTCGCCATGCCTTGCGGCAGAGTGAAGAGGACGGGATTTACAATCTTATCCTTGAACCTCTCCAGCTCGTTTGCCTCAAACGGTATGTTGTAGCAACAGCAGGCGTTACACTTGCTTACCCTGCACTTCATCCTTCTCTTCCGGCTTCGGCATAAAGATATCCTTCTGTAAGGCCCACTTGCTGGTGGAACTGAGATAGAGACGCAGATGTGCGTAGGGGGCAGTGTAGAAGCCTGAATCGTTATAATGTCCGAAGCCTACAATCTTGTTATTGTGGTCGGCGACAACGATATCATCGTTAAAATTCGGCATTTCCTCCGAGGCGTTATGCCAGATCTCAGGCTGGTGCCGCAATCCCTCTACAAAGCCCCTGTCATGGGCTTCTTCGAGGTCATAGCCGTCAAAACGAGTGAGCGTCATACGGCGGTGCAAATCACAGACGGGGTATTCGTTACGCTCATTGACCCTGTTTTCCGCGTATTTGCGGGAAAGGTCGTCCTTTATTTCATTGATAGACTTCTTTTCCATAGATGTATTGTTTTTATTTCTTTTTCTTGTTACTGAATCTCATGCGAAGCTTCATCTGCTCGCGCTGGTCGCGTCGCTGCTGACGACGCGGATCATCGGCGGGGTAGAGGGGCGGCAGCTTGGCTTCCTGTAACCCTCTGCTGATAACGTGTGCGGGTGGCAGGTCTTCGAGAAAGGCTTCTGCATTGATATGCTCTGCCAGTTTCTCCCTTAAAGTCTTCTCCATGTCTGCATGGGATTCCTTGATGACAACGAGACCTGCTTCCTGGGCGCACTTGAAGATGAAGTCTATCTGCTCCATAGACTTACCATCGGTGATGATAACAATACGGGTATCTGGCTTCTCTGCGGCGATCTTTGCAATGCTCGCCTTGACCTGCTCAAAATACTCTTCCATCGCTAAAGCTGATTATGTTCTTTCAGTAGTCTCTCACAGATGACAAGTACCTGCTCGACCTTATCCAAGTCAAGCCATTCCTCCGTGCGTACACGGGTTTCCATGTCTATCCAGAATTTTTCCTTGGAGTTATATTCAAGGAGTGTGCGCAGCTTCCCTTCCACGTTGTCGGGACCGATGCCTCCGGCATAGCCGATATGTGTGCCGGGAGAGGTGAGAATCTGAATGGGGGTGTCGATGCCTGCGCCACCTGAAGCATCCAGAAGGAAGGAGAGGTGCTTGGGGCGCTCGCCTGTCAGGAACTGCTCGCACAACTCCGGGGTGTGCATCTGTACGATGACCTCATTTATATACGGGATGGGCGGCAACTTTCTTAAATTAGAGAAAAGGCCGTTTGCCCGTAGGTTGAGCTGGCAGCGTCGGAACAGTCTAATATGCGAGCTGAACTGCTCCAGAACCTTGAAGCGTTTGCCGATGGCAAGGTCTATCGCGGCCTGTCCGCAGAAATGAGCTGAGAGATTGAGACCTTGCTTCTCCAATCGGGCAAGGATTTCGGGGTTAGGGAACCGCTGACCGTTTTCCTTCCAGTCATAGGATAGCAGGACTCCGAACTCTGCAAAAGGGTATTTCTTCTGCAACTGCTTGACGCGCTTCAAATCCGTGCGCTCGTCAATGCCTGTGAATGTTACCTTGGTAAGTATCATAATCGTAAGTAATTAAAGATCAATCTCCTTTGTTTCAAATTCCAGATAGTCATCGCCAATTTCCTTGATGGTGATGCCCTTACAGTAGGGTGACTTGTCCTGCTCGGACATCTTCACCTGGTATTCGTTACCCTCGTGGGCGATATGTCCGTAAGGCTCCATGCGGTCGCCGTCGCCTCCCGACTGGAGATACATACCGGCAATGTCCTCCACAAGCGCCTCTATCGCGGGCTTGTCTTCGTCGTACTCTACTTCATGGAAGCTGCTGGAGATTCCTTTGGCCAACTCTTCGTTGAAAATCTCGTCATCAACCACCATCTCGTAGGTAGCGATGAGGGTTACATCTACTTTAAATCTTCTTTTTGCCATATTAATATATTTTTTTGTTATATATGTCCGCGAGCGTACATTTTTTAATATATAGTTAATGTAACTTTT
>CACYRM010000172.1 GCA_902776845.1 Oscillospiraceae bacterium | reverse complement strand
TAAAAATCTTTATCCTGCTGCGCGAAAACAGGTTCCAGGCCTTTCCTGTCGATCTGCGGACTCTCCGCAAGTATTTCCTCGCAGATAATGCCGGACAGGTTTACACTCTCGATCCTGATATCGACCTGATCTGATTCGATAAGCGACAGCTCGAAAAAGTCATTAACAAGCTCATTAAGATATCTCGCCCTCTCGAGCGCGATCCGCATACTGTCTTTTATCTCGTCATTGTCATCAGACCTTACAGCGACCTGAAGATATCCGATTATGGAAGTCAGTGGCGTTCTCATATCGTGTGAGATGACTGATACCGATTCCTTGAGCTTATTCTCATCGGCTTTACTCTCTGCGCAGATCTTCAATATCTCAGCATAAAGATTATTGACTTCGGCAATCATTTTCTGAAGGTCGCGGTCAACAAAATCCATGTTCATCTGCTCATGAGAGGGATTGTCCTTCATCGCTTTGGTGACGCGCTTCAGTTCTTTCTTTATCAGGATCAGTCTTACCAATAAAAAGAGGACCAGTATTATAAGGACAATAATCACATATAACATACTGATCCTCCTGAAATCACAGAACTGATAGCTTATTCCGGTCTGTCAGTTCGCCACATCCTTCTTCTTGAAAATAACGCACGAGGCAAAAACCAGCAGCACCGCCGCTATTATTGCACATACGGCACAGGGTATCAAATCAGCTGCGGATGAGCTTTTCGCGAGGCAGAAAAACGAGTGCTCATAAATGAAGTTGCCGCCAAGGTAGTTCCTCAATACATTTCCGAGCACCGCTGCGGTTGTTATGCTGGCAAACAGCGCGATATACACATTACCGCAGATAATGGTCACAAGCTCATAGAAAGCGTTATATGCAATGAGCTGAAGCATGATAACAAGAAGCCATGCAATATCTTTTGCCGAGAAACCCTCGAAAGAAAAACCGAACTGCTTTCCGTACAACAGTGTCTCCAAAACTGCGCTTATGAAATGGAAGATCATGACAACTACGCTTGTCGATATCAGTTTGGCAACCACTATCTTCCATCTGCTGGTGCCCGTGACGATTGCCTTGTGTACTGTCCTGTTGGTAAAGTCTATTCCGATGAACCAGGCTATGAGCATTCCGTACAGAAAAGAGAATGAACAATCCTGCAGTCCTTCGCCGAAGCCGTCATGCATCGTAAGGGGTCCGTACATCTCAATATATTCATCCTTTAAACCGATGGTAAGCAAATCCGCCCACATCAGGATCATTATCGCCAGGCTGACATATAAGGGTATGAATCTTACTATCTTGCGTCTTTCGATCCTTAACAGATTAAGCATTGTTATCACCTCCCGTAATGCTCATGAAGTAGTCTTCGAGAGTGATCTCTTTTATCGAAAGTTCGCTTACAAGAATTCCCGCATTCATCAGGTATCCGGACAGTTCGGCCATGATATCTGCCTTGCCGTAGATCCTGATCTCGTCATCGCTTTCGACCTTGTATGACGTGCCGGGGAAATGCTTCTCGAGGATAGTCACGGTCTCGGGAATGTTGCTGTCCCTGACCAGGATATACTGGCTGCATTTCTCTTCCAGTTCTTCGTGCGTTGCGGTGTCGATTATCTTTCCCTTATGGATAAATATGAAATCCGTTGCAAGCAGATAGAGCTCGCTTAAGATATGGCTCGAAATAAAGATTGTGCAGTCGTTGTCGTCACGGATCTGTTTGAGCATATGCCTGAGCGTTACGATATTTTTGGGGTCGAGCCCGTTGATCGGCTCATCGAGAATGAGCAGTTTGGGATTGCCGATCAAGGCCATTGCAATGCCGAGCCTCTGCTTCATGCCCATGGAAAGTTTTTTGGCCTTTTTCTTTTTGGAATCTCCCAGGCCGACCATCTCTATGATCCTGTCTGTGGCAGATTCATCGGGATTACCGACAAGGAGTCTCTGCAGCTCGACATTCTGTCTGACCGTATATCCGGGATACATATAAGGGCCTTCGATCATGGTTCCCACAAGCTTGCGCTTCTTTTCTATTGCTGCAGGATCCGTCTCGCCCATCAGTGTCATATCGCCATCTGTCGGGAAAATAAGACCTGCGACTATCTTCATTAATGTACTCTTACCCGCACCGTTCTCCCCAATAAAACCATAGATGTGATTCTTCTTTAAAGATATGCTCACATCCTTAAGTGCGTACTGATCCCTGTACTTCTTGGTAAGATTCCTTGTCTCGAGGATTATTTCACTCATCTTGGCAGTTCCTTTCATTTTGATACTGTCAGTTTACTGGAGGAATTTAAGAGAATTATTCACCAATCCTAAAGAAAAACTAAAGATTGGGAATAACCATTTTCGAACCATCGGGGATGATATAATTATCACGTTACATGCAAAGATAGAGAAGCACAGGGGACACTGGTCCCCCGGCCGATCTCTGACACTTATTGAGGTGAATTAATGTCTGACTTTGGAACCCGCGAAGAGATATATCTCTCCGATACCTGTGACGTCTATTATGTTGCGGAAAAGAATGTGGTGCTGGTTCACTGGAAAAAATACTGTGAACTGGAAAATTACAGAGCACCGCTTGAGGCTGCGCTGCTGGTGATAAAAGAACACAGGGATTGCAATTACGTAGCGGACACCAGGGACGGGTTCGAGGATAATCCGCTTGATACAAAATGGGTGGCGGAGTATTTTATGCCTCAGGCCAAAGAAAACGGATGCAGGATAATTTATTTCATCATCGATAAA
>CACYRM010000171.1 GCA_902776845.1 Oscillospiraceae bacterium | reverse complement strand
ACATCTTCAAGAAGCGAACTGTTCTTAAGATATCTTACACCTGAAGTCTGACGGTACGGATCAAGATCATGAGCTTCCTTATTCGTTTTCTTATAGAGTTCGTCACAGTCGAGCGACTCGTTTATCCTGACACCCCAAAGTATGATCGAAGGGTGATTGCGGTACTGCGTGACCATTTCGCGGGTATTGACAACCGCCTGTTCTTTCCAAGCCTCATCGCCGATATTCTGCCAGCCGGGGATCTCTGTAAATACAAGAAGTCCGATCTCATCGCATCTGTTTATGAAGTGATGCGACTGCGGATAATGTGATGTCCTGACTGCGTTAAGTCCCAGTTCGTTTTTCAATATATACGCATCAAGCTTCTGCATTGATTCAGGCATTGCATATCCTACATAAGGCCATGACTGATGACGGTTCAGTCCTCTGAGCTTTATCTTCTTTCCATTGAGATAAAAACCGCTGACTCTGAATTCGGCTGTTCTGAATCCGAATCTTACCGTATTAGAATCACCGCCTGTAAGAGTCATAGTAAGATCATACAGATTCGGATCCTCAAGAGTCCAAAGTTCTGCTTCATCAACCGTAAATTCCGCTTCTTTTAAGCATGGTCCCTCGAAAACAGTTTTCCCGGTCTTAACTTCAGTTATTTTCGCTGTGAGATCACCCTCACCTTCAACCTCAGTTCTGATACGGACAACCCTGTTCATGTCGGCATAGACAAAAACATCTTTGATGTGATCCTTCTCCTTAACTTCAAGATGCACCTCTCTGTATATTCCGCCGTATGTCATATAGTCAATTACAAAACCAAACGGCGGAACATTTAATGTCTCATTGCTGTCGCACTTAACAACAAGGACGTTTTCCTCACCTGTCTTAATGCGGTCAGTAAGATCAACCGTGAAGGCAGTATATCCGCACGAATGCTTTGCGAGTTTCTCACCGTTAAGGAACACTTCCGCTTCGTGAGCAACTGCATCAAAAGTAACGGACACATGCTTATCCTTCCATTCAGAAGGAGCCTTAAAAGTCTTCCTGTAGCATGACACCATCTGATATACATGAGCATCGAAATAGTTTAAGGGAGTAACCTTAACAGTATGAGGGATCCTCACATGCTCCATCTTATCTTCTCCCCTGTATCCGGGCTTTATCATTTCATCGTTGAATTCAGGTGACCACAGCCAATCGTTATTGATGTCTATTCTCATATTGTCTTCTCCCTAAACTGAATGTTTTATCCGATCTTCTCAATTGTGTATATCCTCGAGCCGTAATCGGGATAATATCTCATATTCCCGTTATAACCGCCTGACGCGAAAGCGCTCCTCAGATGAACTCCCGCATACATCATGGCATCTCCGTACATATCGTGTACATCCTTCTCGGAATTCATCTTATAAAATTTCGCGATAGTCCTGTGCTGCAGACTGTCCTGCCTGACATGGATGGGAGCAACATAGTTTATAAGGCCTCCGAATTCACGCAGATCAAACCTCAGGCTCCGTCCCTCGATGTGATACTTGAATCCTTCTTCAAGTCCTGCAGGTTTCAGCACGCCCCACTGGGTATTCGGATGTGTAAACATCTGCATCGTCATTGATACAGCACGCGTTTTATCGGGTGATACGACAGTCCAGGAGATATCATTTCCCGGAAGAGAGTCCAGCACACTGTATCCGCACGCACCGAGGGCATCTCCGTCGCAGCTCCTTGAATCGTTCATGGACCTCGAACGGTAAAATCTTCCGAACTGCATCACTTCACGCCACTTTTTATACATCGCGATCTGCGCCTTAACAGCCGCAAAATCCTCGGGACTCATATCATTGAGATTGCACTCATATCCGAGCACGCCGAAAGACGCAACATTAAATCTTGTCTCTATAGGTGTTCTCCTGAGCGTCTGGTGATTAGGACAGTCGGACACATGCGCCGTTACCGTCGACATCGGATAACCGTAACTGTATCCGTTCTGGATCTCTGCCCTGCACACGGCATCCGTATCATCACTTCCCCATATCTGCGGGAAGAAGCATAAGATGCCCAGATCAAATCTGTTGCCGCCTGACGCGCATCCTTCAAACAGGATATCAGGGAACTTCTTTGTGAGCTCTCTCATTACCCTGTAAAGACCAATGATATATCTGTGAGTTACTTCGCCCTGTCTGTCAGCCGGAAGCGATCTGGAGAATATATCCGAGAAGTTCCTGTTCATGTCCCATTTGACATAAGAGATATTGCAGGACGAGAACAGTTTGCTCATTACCTTGATCAGGTGATCCTGAACTTCAGGGTTGGCAAGATCCAGTATCATCTGGCTCCTGCCTTCGGAATGCTTCTTGCCCGGGATCTCCATTGCCCATTCAGGATGTTCACGGTAAAGACCGCTCTCACGGTTTACCATCTCGGGCTCTACCCAGATGCCGAATTCAAGACCGAGCGATCGGACCTTATCACAAATGCCTTTTACGCCTCTTGGCAGTTTCTTTGTATCAGGATACCAGTCTCCCAGAGAAGAAGAGTCATCATTGCGTTTGCCGAACCAACCATCATTTCCACGGACCGCGCAGGATATGCTTTGACACGAAGTCATGCATCTGCCCGCTCATTCCGTTATATCCCTTGCCGGAATACGTCATGACCGCTTCAGGGGTCAGGAAGGACTCTCCTTTCGATAGTTTCCATGAAAATGCAGTAGGATTGATGCCCGACAGGAATCTTACTTTTCCGAACGGACTTTTTTCGACAGACTCATAGTGGTTGCCGCTGTATACGAGATTAAATCCGTATACGTCACCGTATTCTTCGTTAGCTCCGCGCTTCGATATCATCACGAAAGCGTTTGCGCGGTTCGAGGTGTTGCCGGTAAATGAGGAATTGACAAGACGGGCCGATGCAACAGCCATATCAGTCTTCTTCATCTCCCTTGCCCATGCTCCGGTAAATGTAGTGAACACATAATTATCAGGATCAAGATCGATCTGTGTGCTCATGATCTTTTTGATCTTTATATC
>CACYRM010000170.1 GCA_902776845.1 Oscillospiraceae bacterium | reverse complement strand
TAAGGGAACTCCTCCTCTGAAGGAAGAACAGGGATAAGAGATCTCTCGGCAAGAGCGCCGTGACCGATCTCACGTCTTCCGGGTGACTTGGAAGGCTTAGCCTCACCTGTGGAATAACCCGGGAAGTTGTAGTGATGCATATATCTCTTATATGTCTGCTCATCCAGACCTTCGAGCTTCTGTGCGTCATCAAGAGGAGCAAGAGTACAGATATTCATTACCTGTGTCTGACCTCTCTGGAAGAAAGATGAACCGTGTACTCTGGGAAGTACGCCTACTGCGCAGGACAGAGGTCTGATCTCATCCAGAGCTCTGCCGTCAACTCTGATATGCTCACGGAAGAGGTAATCTCTTACGACCTTCTTTTCGAGCTTATAAATAGCGTCAGGTGCCCACTTGGAAAGTCCCTCTTCCTTCTCTTCAAGGAGAGCTGCGACTTCTTCCTGAAGTGCTGCAACATTAGCGTCTCTTACTTCCTTATCCTTAGAAAGGACTGCTGCGCGCATCTTGTCCCATCCGTACTCCTTGACAGCCTCGAAGATCTCTTCCGGAACGTCTGCGGACTCGTAAGTGAACTTCTCCTTGCCGATCTCGGCTACGATGCTGTTGATGAACTCGCAGATCTGCTTGATAACTTCGTGGCCTTCTGCGATAGCGTTAAGCATTACATCATCGGGAACCTCGTTAGCACCTGCTTCTACCATGCAGATCTTATTGAGTGTACCTGCAAGAGTAACATACATATCAGATACTTCACGCTGCTCAAGTGTAGGGTTGATGATCGTCTTGCCGTCGATAAGTCCCAATACAACGCCTCCGACAGGTCCCTTCCACGGGATATCGGAAATAGCGATGGCAATGGATGTACCGAGCATAGCTGTGATCTCGGGAGAGCAGTCAGGGTCAACTGACATAACGAGGTTGTTGACGCAGACATCATTTCTCAGATCCTTAGGGAATAAAGGTCTGATAGGACGGTCGATAACACGTGAAACGAGAATAGCCTTCTCGCCCGGTCTTCCCTCTCTCTTGAGGAATCCGCCCGGCATCTTGCCTACAGCGTACATCTTCTCCTCGTAATCTACTGAAAGCGGGAAGAAATCGATTCCCTCACGGGGTGTTGCGCTTGCCGTTGCAGTTGAAAGAACAGTTGTCTCACCATATCTTACGAGAGCGGAACCGTTTGCAAACTGCGCGATCTTACCGGTCTCGACTACCAAAGGTCTGCCGGCGATTTCAGTTCTGAAAATCTTTTCCATCTGAAACTCCTTTACAAATATTGAATTTATTTAAAGGAGGTAGTTCGTAGATTCACTGTCCGAGCAAAAAAATAAGTCCGACGTTCGGGCAGCCAATCTACACACTACACTCCTTCTCGAACTTATTAATTATATACTAAAAGCGTAATAAGACAAATCTGTAATATATTCAGGCAGAAACGTTAACCGCCGAGAATTGTTTTCGCGACAATCTCCGCAAGGCCCTTATGCCCTGTAGCATCCAGATGCAGACCGTCTTCCACAGAAGGTTTGATATAAAGCTTGCTGTCAATGAACATGCATCCGTGCTTGTCGGCAACCTTTTTATAGTATTCCGCCAAACGTCTTGATTTATCGATCGAGACTTCATTGAAAGAACCGCTGAAAGGTCCTGTCAGTATATCCTCCGTTATCTCGGGCGGCGACACAACAATTATCTTCGGCACATAACCCTGCTTGATATTCATAACGCTTTCGGCTCTGCTTACGATCTCGTTCATGCCTGCTGCGATCGCATCAGGAGATGCGTTATATACGGTTTTCATATCATTGGTCCCGAGCATTACTATCAGATAATCAACAGGCCTGTGAGTACACAGTATTCCTTTTATATAATCCAGTCCGTTTTTCCAGTCGTCATTCGGATCGTCGAAAACAGTGGTCCTGCCGTTAAGGCCCTCTTCAATAACTTTATATCCGTCACCCAGAAGATTCTGTAAAAGACAGGGCCATCTTACTGATTCCGGAAGTCGCTCACCGTTTACGGGATTGTGTCCGTAAGTATTCGAATCACCAAAACAAACTACTGATTTCATATCTTATTCCTTTACTGTCTTAAGATCATCAAGCCAAATATTCCTGCATGCGTCTGAAGGCATTCTCCAGTCACCTCTCGGAGACAGGGATACCGTACCGACCTTAGGACCGTCAGGCACGCAGGAACGCTTGAACTGCTGGGTAAAGAATCTTCTGAGGAACGTTTCTTCCCACTTGTAGACCGTATCTTCATCGTAAGCGCCTTCAAATGTCTTAACTGCCATACGGTATATCTTTGAAGGGGTAAATCCGAATCTGATCATGTAGTAGAGGAAGAAATCGTGAAGCTCATAAGGTCCTACCGTCTCTTCAGTCTTCTGCGAGATCTTACCGTCTTCCGTGGGAGGAAGCAGTTCAGGAGATACAGGTGTTGCAACGATATCCGCAAGAGCCTTGGACAGAGAAGGATTGATCTCCGCGGTGCGCTGTGACTCATAGGACACAAGATATCTTACAAGAGTCTTGGGAATCGAGCAGTTAACGCCATACATGGACATATGGTCTCCGTTATAAGTCGCCCAGCCAAGCGCGAGCTCGCTCAGATCTCCCGTACCGACAACGAGTCCGCCCTCCTGATTTGCTATATCCATCAGGATCTGGGTGCGCTCTCTTGCCTGTGAATTCTCATAAGTGATGTCATGAACATCCATATCATGACCAATATCCTTAAAGTGCTGGGAAACAGCATCAGAAATAGAGATTTCTCTTAACGTGCATCCGTATTCCTCGGCAATATTGATCGAGTTGTTCTTCGTTCTTGCAGTAGTACCGAATCCCGGCATCGTGATTCCGATAATGCCTTTACGGTCAAGACCGAGTTTATCGAATGCGTGAATGGCAACTATTAGTGCGAGCGTCGAATCAAGACCGCCGGAAAGACCGATAACAACTGTTTTGCAGTTGATGGCCTTAAGTCTTGTATAAAGACCTGCAGCCTGCATATT
>CACYRM010000169.1 GCA_902776845.1 Oscillospiraceae bacterium | reverse complement strand
CGGTTAATACCGGAAAACCAAAATAACCATCAGAGGCTGTCTTCAGAGCGAAGGCAGCCTCTTTTATTGTGTATATGTGATTTCCTGATGTGCTGTTCAGAACTTTATATTTGATTTAAGTCTGTTCAGTTCGTGGATGATCTCCCACATAACGTTGGCAATATATTCAACCCTTGACGACGGCGCGGGCCTTCTGATGACATATGTAAAACCGGCATCCTCAGCAGTCTTCACTGCCCTGTCCATGTGATAATCGCTGCTTATCAGCACGACCGGCCTTCCGGGATCTATCATCTGCGCAGCGTTGCGGAAATTCTCTATCGTGGTCTGGGCCTGATCCTCAAGCACCATCTTCTCCGGAGCCACGCCGCGCTCGGTCAGGAGCTCTTTCATGACCGCAGCTTCCGTTATTCCGTTCGCGTCGGGATTGCCGCCCGTAAGGATAAGCTTCGAATCAGGGTACTGGCGTGAATACTCCGCCGCGGTATCAACCCTGTCGATAAGATCCGGCACAGGCTGTCCGTTCTGGAGCGCCAATCCGAGTACTATTGCGTTATTGGCCGTGCCGGGTGTATTGATCATCCCTGTGACGGTGATCTTTCCGAAAAGGAAGATCACAAAACCTGCCGCAACAACAAGCGCGATGCGCAAAAGCCAGCCAAGAGCCTTGATGAGCTTCGACCTCATCTTCGTAAGCAGACCGGTCCTGAAATCAAATGCCAGAATCAGAAATGCCGCGCATATGATCAGCTCATATCTGAAGATACTGATGTATGAATCCTTAAGCACGACAGCATTGATGCGCCGCACCATAATGACCGAAAGATACACCGTGAACGCAACCGCAAGTAAGATAAACAGATTTCCAAAGAACCGTCTCGCTTTGCCGGGTCTTCTCATAACGTCATCCCTCCTTATCCTCTTTTCTGCATTATATATCAGGTGCGGGCCTGTAACACAATCTTGCTTTCTTGCCTTCTTGCTTTAAGGTAATAGTTTATTTGTTTTTTCTTTATGTGTTTTTCGGGCATATATATTTGGTTTTGCGGCGAATGCGCTTGTCGTATTTTGTCGTATTTTGTCGGTATTTTTCGAAAACTAACCACATATAATCTCGGTATGGAATTTTCAAATAAATACATACCGAAAGAATATCTGGCTCTGAAGATCAACTACTGCAGACAGCAGCTTGAACTGTTGCCGTCTGTCCGGATGCATGAACACTCCATTGAAGGAAATATAAAGAAAAAACTGACAGTCGGTAATCACAGATATGGCTGGGATACTCCTGACGGTAAGCATTATTATGAAATATTACTCAAGAGAGATGAACTTGAAAGGCAATTGCAGCTTTACGAAGCAATATGGAATTATAGCTTTAAGGGGTCTGTTCCGTTATTACCTCCTTCAAAACAGAACCGGACTCTGCTTGCCGGTTATAACAACCCTGTGGTCATGGACAAGGTATATTTCGACAGTCTTAAAAACGATGCAAATACAGATTATCCCAAGCCGAATCTTTACCCTTTCAACGGCATCCAGTACCGTTCCGCAGCCGAGAAAAGCATTGCGGTCTTCTATACTGAAATGGAAATACCATTCAAATATGAACCTGAAGTTATGCTTGCCGGTCTGCGTAAACCTGTTTATCCGGATTTTGTACCATACTTCCGGGAGATAGATTCCTGCAAGTTCCAGGAACACTTCGGAATGATGAACTCTTCCGACTATATAAGGGAATCAAAGATTAAGTTCAATAATTTCACAAATGCCGGTCTGCTTCAGGATCTGGATTTTTTCTTTACATATAACGCAAACGATACACCACTGGACTTAAGATTCCTGGCTTCAAAGATCAACTCGGTAATATTCGGTTCAATGGTCTGCAGTATTGATTGAAACAACAAAAACTAATTGTTTCAGCACTAACACGGCAGGAAAAACTTCAGTTGTAACAGGACTGCTTTGTTTTAAATCAGTCAGTAAATCCTTGTGCGGAAAACCGTCACGATCCAGAGGTGAAACGTGACAAAAAACTGCAAATACTAGTCAATTTGCTAAAATTCGTCACGATTTGAAGTGTTAACGTGACGAAAAACTGCAAATGCATATAATCGTCACAGTTTCAGAGCAGAACGTGACAGTTTTTGTGAAGCGCATTTCTCTGATCAGCATCTCTGGTCACAACTCCATAAAAACAGCCCCTCCGGAAAACCCGGAGGGGCCTATAAGTTAATCTTTACCTGTCACGGAACTCAGATCAAGCTTCTGTCGTCGGCGCGGTGGGTGCTTCAGGTGCAGCGGGAGCTGCCGGAGCGGCCGGTGCTGCCGGAGCAGGAGCGCCGCTTACTGTCATGTCTGAGCCTGCTGTTGAGACGTTAACTGTCTGAACGTTCTCAAGGCCTGATACCGTGATGTTCTTGTTGACCTTTGCATCGTAGGTGTTAGCCTTCATGATCTCTCTGATATCGATGCCGGTCGTTTCCTTGACTGATTCGATCGTCTGGGCAAGTACCGAGGGTACATATGAACCCATAGAACCTACGCCAGTCTCTCCGTTGTTGCCGGAGTCAATGATCGTAACCTTGTCGATAGAAGAAAGAGGCTTTGCGATCTCGGCTGCCATTTCAGGAAGTGCCTTGACGATCATTTCCATCATTGCGGCCTGGCCGTACTTCTTCATAGCTTCAGCCTTCTTCTCGAGAGCTTCTGCCTCAGCCTTACCCTTTGCGGCTATAGCTGCAGCTTCAGCTTCACCGACCTTGCGGATACCTTCAGCTTCCTGAGCCTTTGCGAAAAGGTCTGCCTCAGCCTGTACCTTACGTGCTTCGGCCTGCTTCTCAAGCTCGAACTTCTCAGCTTCTGCGTTTCTCTGTCTCTCATAGAGAGCGGCATCTGCAGCCTGCTGCTTTGCGAACTTCTCAGCTTCAGCCTTGCTCTTTAACTTCAGCTTCCTTTCTCTTGAGGTCAACTTCCTTCTCCTGACGTGCGATGTCAGCATTGGTCTTTGTTACCTCGATCGTCTTACGCTGAGCTTCCTTCTGGATCTCATATGCTGCGTCTGCCTCAGCCTTCTTGGTGTCCTCAACTGTCTTGAGTTCAGCCTTTCTGATAGAGAGTTCATTCTGCTTTACAGCGATCTCTGTATCAGCGAGTACCTTGGCGTCGTTTGCTTCCTTCTGAGCCTGAGCCTGTGCGATAGCAACGTCTCTGTCAGCCTGTGCCTTTGCGATTGAAGCGTCCTTCTGGATCTTGGCCATGTTGTCCTGACCCAATGCATTGATGAGATCTTTCTCATCTGTTACGTGCTGAACGTTGCAGGATATGATCTCGATGCCCAAGCGCTTCATGTCTTCCTGAGCCTTCTGCTGAACCTCGTCACCGAACTTCTTTCTGTCGTTGCAGAGATCCTTTAAGGTGATCGTACCGATGATCTCTCTCATGTTACCCTGAAGGGAATCAACGAGGGAATCAGCGATCTGCTGCTCTTTCATGTTGAGGAAGTTCTTCATGGCGAGCTTAACGCCTTCACCTTCGCTCATTACTCTTACCTTTGCGACTGCGTCGATGTTAACACCGATGAAGTCTGCTGTAGGTACATAACCGTCTGTCTTGATGTCGATAGAGATCTGCTTGATGAGCAGTTCGTCTTTTCTCTCGAAGAAGGGCATCTTGAGGCCTGCTCTACCGATTAAGATCTTAGGGTTCTTACGAAGACCTGAGATGATGTATGCCTTGTCCGGCGGTGCCTTTACATAGCTGCAGATAATGATAATGATTACTACCACTGCGATTATTGCTGCTGCAATCATAGGGCCTGTTAAATTCGTAAAAATTCCCGGCATTTCCTTATCCTCCTGTTTCCTTTAAAAAACCCCACGCTGCTTGGCTCGCAGCACGGGGATGCCATGTATTTACTAAAGATATTTTACAATATGGGGGACCCCGGTCAAGAAAAATCGTATCTGCGCAGGTCCGATTTGTATATTTGAATAATTCGGAATATCCCCGGTTGTGCGGGTTTAATATTTTTCCACAATTCCGCGTGCCTAAAACGTCTCAAACGCAGCTATAGACGGTATTCAGCGGAAATAAAAAGTCCGCCTTCCCTAAGAAAAGCGGACCGCAGTTGTTCTTTATATAGGTATTAATATTGGAAGAAATATACAAATCCCAATACGTGGAGCACAACGCCTGCGAGTACAAAGAAGTGCCATACCATGTGTGAGAATTTGAATCTTCTCTTGGAGGGCGCGAAAAAGATTCCTATCGTGTAAACGATCGCGCCTGACAGAAGGAGCCAGAAGCATACGCGCGATGTGTTTCTGTAGAACTCAACGATCCTGAAGATGATTGCCCAGCCCATGGCTGCATAGATAAAGTATGTAAAAGACTTTCCTACTTTTGTATGGTAAGCGAGAGCGGTAACGAGAACGCCTGCGATCGCCATTGCGGCTTCAAGGGCCCAGAGAACTGCTCCCGAGATAGGGCTTAAGATATTGATGCATATAGGCGTATACGCGCCGAGTATTGCGAAGTAGGCAACGCTTCTGTTGACCTTGTTCATTACTCTCTTATGAGGGGTTCCGTGCTTCATGAGATGATATATCGTGGACATGAGCAGAGCCAGGAACAATGTCACGATGAATGCGGAAATCGCAATAACTGACATAACAACATGCGCCGGTGTGGCATCCGTTGCGGAAACACTGATATAGGAATTGATGGCTGCGAAAGGAAGGAGTCCCAAGAGATAGAGCGCGGGAACACCGGCGGTAAGCGAGTTGCCGACCTCCTCACCGAATGTCTCGTATGTCTTGTGGAGGCCTCTCTGAACGGCACGCTTGGAGCTTTCAAACCATGTCAGATCCTTCAGACCCTCTTCGAGAGGATCCTGTCCTGTCTGGGCGGCATGTTTCTTATCGTCGCTTACGGCAAGATAAGTTTTCCAGAATTTATTATTCTTTGCCATTGATCTGAATCTCCATCCTATTATCTGACTGATACATTTTACAGGGTGAACGGTCTGTTTTCAACCTAAAGACTGTTTACGGCTGCAGGATAACAGATATCACTCTTTACCGCCGTCTGTTGAAGGCGCTCCGAGATGGATGGGTTTCCCGGGCTCGGGCCTGGGAGGCGGCATGGGGATCGCTTCGTCAGCCTTGGGCTTCGGCGAACCCATATAAATGACTTTATCTGTTTCAGGCGCTTCCTTCGAAGGTCTTTTCAGGAGTATCACCTGCAGGAGTCTCTCTGACCTCTTCCGTCTTGCCGGAGGGCTGGTTCTTACGGGTAATGTCAACGGGTGTCTGCGCAGTTACGGGTGCGCTTATGACAGTTCCGAGGACTTCGGGCTTCTCAGGCTTTTCGGGCGCCTTTGAGGGAGCCGGAGCTGCCTGGTCCGGAGTCATGGGGTTAAGCTGTTCTGAAAGATATGCCCTTCTGTAAAAACGGAGGATCCTGAATATTACGGGCCAGATGACCGAGACCGGAAGGATCCAGTAAACGACCATGGAAGCGGCTTCGTTTCCTATATAGACAGAAAGCGCAGCGAAAGGAGCCTGCATAACGGAGTATATAGTTCTTAAGCAAAGCGCGCCCAGAATGTGGAGCATGCTTGCCTGTTCGCCCTTTATGAGCTCCTGCGCGGGATAGAACCACAGAGGGAAATATATCATGAGGCCGTAAGCAGCAAGACCCCAGTTGATCCATTCCTTCTTTTTGAACGCGGCAAAGGCAGGCAGAAAAATGACAAAGAACAGCGCATAGAGGATACTGGCTATGAGTTCAAAAAGAGAAAAATCCCTGGGGATTATCGTGTCCCAGGTAAAATAGAGCGGCTTAAAACATACGAAAGTCAACGCTCCCGCGATCAGTCCCAAGAATACGCATGTGAAGTAGTCTCTTCTCATATATCCCCTAAAACGTTTAAGGTCGGCTGCTCAGAGCCGACCTTATTTTAATACAAATAACTTTGTTTATAAATGTTGTTATTCCTCAGCGGGTTCATCCAGGGATCTTAAGTACTTTACCTTAAGGGTTTTGATCGATACGCCGCCTGACGCGAAATGGGCGCGGAAGACGCAGTTTTTCGCATACATCATGCACTCGCAGCTCTTGGTGACAAGCTCGCCGTTCGTGCCGTTCCATGTGATTACGGCGCAGGGAATGCTCGTGATATAGACCGTCATGGGGATCTGAGCAAGCTCGCCCAGGTTGGAATAACCGGTAAACTCGAGTCCGTAATATCCCTGCTTCTCGCATGTGATCCCGAAAACAAAATCCTTGCCTCTCGAGGTCTTGGTCTTGCATTCGATCTCAACCTCATCAACCATTGAATAAAATACATCGGTATCGACTTCGACATCGTCATCGCTGAAAGGACTGTCGATATGGTTGATAGTGACCTCATTTCCCTCGACCCTGTCCATTGCGGGAGTGTTCATGGCAAAGTTCAGGATGTTGACAGCGTTGCGCTGGAGCTCTGCGCGTGTGATGTTAGAGCCGTCGCCTTCGGTCAGTTCCTTGTAAGTATCGGTCTCCAGGAGATTCTCTTTCTCGACGCTGGTGCAGACCATGTAAACGTCGTTCTGGGATCTGGCCATGACGGAATGATCCTCGAGATTATATTTCTCAGCCAGTGTGACTTCCTTGTTGATGTATGCCCACCAGTCGGTCATGACGAGACCTGTGAAGCCCCACTGCTCGCGGAGGATCATGGTGTTCTGGTCGTAATGGTTGGCGCTGTAGATATCATTGATGCGGTTGTAGCTTGTCATGATGCATCTCGCGCCGCCATCTTTGACAGCGATCTCAAAGGCAGGAAGATAGATCTCGCGGAGCGCGCGGGACGAGAGCGTGGAACTCATCTCACGTCTGTGTGTCTCACGGTTATTGGCGCAGAAGTGCTTGATGACCGGAGTAACGCCTGACTTCTCGAGCGCCTTTACCTGCGCGACGGCCATGAGACCCGTAAGAAGTGGATCTTCAGAGAAATACTCGAAGTTACGGCCGTTCAGGGGATGTCTGTGGATGTTGATGCCGGGACCCAGAAGCGCGTCGATCTTATTTGAGAGCATCTCAACGCCGAGATATGTGTAAAGCTTTTCGACGAGATCAACGTTGAATGTTGAAGCAAGACATGTGCCGTTGGGAAGCGAGAAAGCCTTTTTGCCCGAATCAAGTCTCATTCCCGAAGGACCGTCAGTACAGCAAAGCGTGGGAATACCCATGGCTTTGAGCTCCTTTGTGACGCCTCCGAAAGCGGCTGCCGTGCCGATCGTGACCTTGGGGCTGCCCATTCCCTCGCCTCTTATGATGAGAGACAGGTCCTCGTCTGTAAGCTGGGCAACGAACTCCTCCATCGTGTTTCTGCCGTGCTTTACATCTGCAAGCTTGATGCCCTTATCGCCCGTCTGTGGGATCTCGGGACCTACACGCTCCATGCGTGATTCAAGATAATTTACAGTGGCAAGAGGGGTGTCCTCTTCGCCCTTGGAATATGTGCCGTCGCCGTTGGGAATTGCCGTAAGACGCTTAAAAGCCTTTGTCGGGGCAAGCGCGGTGCCGAGTTCCTCAAGCATCCTGCCTTCGGAAAGATCGAAGGATCCGGCCTCTTTCGCGGAGATAAAATCACTTCCCAGGAAGAATTCATATGTGCCTTTCTCAAGCACAAAGCCGGTTGTTCCAAGCCCTGTCCTGCCGTCATCGTCAAAGGACGCGAATCTTCTTACAGGCGCGGTTATGGTAACGCGCTCCTCATCGCCCGCGGGGATATTGCCCGTCTTCGCAAATCCGACAAGGACTCTTGAAGGCTTGGAGAGCAGCCCGTCAGGCGCCTTGCA
>CACYRM010000168.1 GCA_902776845.1 Oscillospiraceae bacterium | reverse complement strand
GACGGAAGTTTATATTGCAGTTCCTTTGGGAGTTGCTGCTTGGCAAGTTCGTATTCGGAGATTCCAATGGGAGAGTTGATTTGTGATGCCAATAATCTGGACATGATGTCCCCAAGGGATACAGAAGAGCTTATTGAAATCGTCAGCAAGTTGTTGACGATTTGCACCATCCAATGAGGGTGTGTCAAAATAGGCACATCCTCTTTTTTTATCGCAAAGCCCCGACTTTCTCAAGCCAGGGCATTGTTATGTCCAGGATTTTTTGTACCTTTGGACCAAATTTAAAAATGCATGGCAAAGATACACTTTCGTCCTTATACTACCAAGCAAATTCTGCTTTTTCCGCAACGAATTGATGAAAATATTGCTGAAGACGACCCTGTACGTCTTGTCAACGGCCTTATTGACCAGTTGGACCTGACAAGTTTCCGTAAGCTTTACAGTGAGACAGGCCGCAGTCCGTTCCATCCCCGGATGATGCTCAAGGCCGTCATCTACGGGTACATGAACAATGTCTATTCCTGCCGCAAGATCGAGGAGCGCCTGCTTCGCGACGTGCACTTCATCTGGCTGGCAGGCTATGAGAAGCCCGACTTCGCCACTATCAACCGCTTCCGCAACCGTGTGAAGAAGGAGATCAACGCCGTGTTCACACAGGTGGTACTGCTTCTTGCCGAACAGGGCTTTGTAAGTTTGGACGTGGAGTACATCGACGGCACGAAGATAGAGTCGAAGGCCAACAGGTACACCTTCGTCTGGCGTAAGACGGTGGAAAGGAACCGTGACAGGCTTCTGGAGAAGATAAAGGTGCTGCTCTCACAGATAGACGAGGTGATAGCGCAGGACAACGCCTCGGAGCAGGAGAAGGTGGAGTTCACGCCAGAGCTGCTGCATTCGATGGCGAGAGAGCTGAACGCCGCACTGGCCGGGAAGCCTGCCCCAGCCACAAAAGAGGCGAAGAAGGAGCGCAAGGCCAGGGAGAAGCAGGTGAAGGAACTGGAGGAGAAGGCAGAAAAGCTGGCCGAGTATGACACACATCTCGAAACGATGGGTGCTGAAGGAGGATGCGATGAACAACGGGCAGACCAAGCCCGCCTACAACCTGCAGATAGGCACCGAGAACCAGTTCATCACCGACTTCATGCTCTTCCCCAATCCCACCGACACGCTCACGATGATACCGTTCTACTCCTCCTACTCCAGCCGCTACGACCGCCTTCCCAAGGAAAACTGCGCCGATGCAGGCTACGGCAGCGAGGAGAATTACGCATACATGGAAGCCAACGGAATTGAAGCATACGTGAAGTTCAACTACTTCCACAAGGAACAGAAGAAGGCGTTCAAGGATGACATCTTCCGTCTGGAGAATCTCTATTATAACAAGGAGGACGACTACTTCGTCTGTCCGATGGGACAGCACATGGAACGGGTAGGTACCGTCCATACGAAGACGGAGAGTGGATTCCGGACAATCACCTCCGTCTACAGGGCCAGGAACTGCGAGGGTTGTCCGCTCAGATGGGGATGCTATAAGAGCAGGGAGGCGGCAAGGACGGTCAAGGCCAACCACCGGCTGATGGAATACAAGCAGCAGGCAAGGGACAGGCTCACCTCGGAGAAAGGCCTGAAGCACCGGTCCAACCGCCCCATAGAGCCGGAGGCCGTCTTCGGCCAGATGAAATACGACATGCAGTACAAACGCTTCCGCCATTTCGGCAAGGACAAGGTCAACATGGACTTTGCCTTCTTCGCCACCGCCTTCAACATCAAGAAAATGATCGCTACGATGAAAAGGGCGGCATAAAGGACCGCTTGTGGCTGACTTATAGCCCATATATGGAGCTGTAAGAACACAATACAGCTTATCTGGCGATAATAATGGGGGAAAACAAAATATCAGCAGTCAAGCAATATACATGGCTCTTGACTGCTGATGAAAGAAATCAATAAGAGGATGTGCCTATTTTGACACACCCTCATATGTTCGATAAGTCCATCGGACTTGTTCGTAAGTGGTCTGAAATTAGAGTTGGATTGATGGCTGCTTAGAAATAGTCAATGTTGGAGTCCAATTGGTATATTATTTCATCATAGTCACCGACTTCCTCATATTCTTCATCTACATATTCTTGTAAGCCTTGAATATTGTTAGCATATCTACTACGTAAAATAGTGTGTAAGCACGTTCTGATAAAATCTTTGCTGTTACACATCTGTTGCCCTCTAACATCATCACTATCAACGTTACATTCCAAGTGGGCTTTATTTACCCAAACTTCTGCTGTAAATTCAATCCAAGTATTTGTGTCTCTAAGCCAAAACGTACCGTAACGTTTTGGTTCTACTTGAAGGTCAATTTCGTCCAAAATACTTCGACCTGTACGGTTGAAAAGCTCCTATCAACTTGCCATCCGATAGTCAATTCTATGCTTTGTCATCCATCTGTCCAATTCTCCGTTGATTACAGTAACGGTAATAACAGCAAGCGCCCCACTCCCATTTTTTGACCATGACATACCGTTATGCTTTTGACGTGCAGCCACGACCAAGTCATTTGCTTTCTCCACGCGGTTGCTTGAGATGCGCAGGTTCAGTTCATGCCGCAGTGCATAGCATGTCAGGTTTGGTGACTTGCGGCGTATGTAATCCTTGAGTTCTTCTATTTTCACGGCGTTCCTGACTTGAGATTTCTTCAACGACTCCAGATAGCAGATGGCATTCTGGTGTCTTCCCGTCCAAAGTATTGATGCCAGTTCCTTCTTTATCCGCTGTTTCTCGTCTTTTGACCCCTTTATCCCCATACTGAGGAATTCGTTGCATTTTTTCTCCAGATGGAGCCAGTCGAGTATGATGGTATACTGCCTGAATCCGAAGTATTTCTCGATGTTGTCACGTATACAGGTGGCTCCGTCTGAGAAGAATACGAGGCGGTAGTCCTCCATAAGTCTGTTCTCAAGAAGGAATGCAACAAGCAGCTTGAAGGCTTTGTCCATGCCTATGGCCGTCAGGGTGTATTGCTTCCCTTCTGCCTGGATGTGTATGACGGTGTTCTCAATGAACGACCTGCCCTTCTTGCACTTCCCTTTCCGTTCGGGCTTCTGGAACCTTACTCCTATGTCATCGACACTGATATAGCAGCACTTCCCCGGACCCTCCTCTATGCCCGATGCCAAGTCATCATATTTCAGTTTCGTCATACGGTCCCGTCCCCGGTTGTACTCCGTGATAAGATGGCGTGCCTGCTTCTCCCCGATGACTGCTGGCAGCTCCGGATTCAGGACAGATGGCGGAAGGGATGCCCCCTCTGATATAATGCCACTTTGCTTGTCTATATCGTATGAATCAAGGATTTCCTCTGCTTTAGACATATAGCCTTCAGACAGTGATTCCCCATACGATTCCACCCAGTCTTCCAGAGTGGAGGTCTTGACGCTGACAGATTCATCGCGATGAAGGACGCGATTTAGCACGTCCGCAGTCTCACGATAGCTGAGCTTGCTTACAAGGCGCAGATTCAATTCGCAGAAAGACCTGCTGCGAAGCCGCTGTTTAGGTTTCAGGGACTTAACGGCCTTTTTGTCCACAGCGACCGAGAAAACGCCAATCTCGCAATCTACCGTCTTTGCAACTTTGCCCGTTTCCTCAAAATCAGGCCCCCTTTTTAGCCTGCTCTAACCAGGCTTGGGTAATCTCCTCGCAGATTACGTTTCGAGCCTTCAGCGCATGCCGTTCATAATCGTCAAAGGTTGACATGAATTCATCGAGGTTCTCCAGAGTAAGGTCGTCCGGGATATCCTCAGCAACACGTTTTGTTATCTCTCGACCATCGGAGGTCGTTATCTTGGCATAAAATTCTAACTTTGATTTTCCCATGTTCTTAATGCGTTATGATTTACGTTAATAACGCAGAATTGGAGAAAATATTTGGTTCGTCTTCAAATATCACTTTTTCAACCGTACAGGTCGAACTTATTTTCTCTCTACAGACTCATGCCCTGATAATGAAGCAATGATGAAGGATCTGAAGGAAAAGGATGACATTCTCAGGGCAACTGACGGCGGCTTGAAGGTATTCCAGCACTATCTTGGCGACAAGGTTGTTGCTGGAGTAAAGTTCAAGAATCCGTTCTATACGGACACCATTGCCAGCTGCAACCTCTACTACGGCAAGACCTGCGGGAGATATTTTCTCGTGGACTTCGGTGAT
>CACYRM010000167.1 GCA_902776845.1 Oscillospiraceae bacterium | reverse complement strand
ATCCATCAGGATTTCCATCCCGGCAACCTGATGATGCAAAACGGAGAGATCGTCCTTATTGATGTTGAAGATTCAGGTCTCGGTCATCCCGTTCTCGATTTGTCGTCGATGTATCTTGTCTATGTCACCGCTGCCAAGACGAATTGGAAGTCGACGAGCATGGGAATTTCCAAAGAACAATTCTCGCGCATTTGGGATATCGTTATCAGGAAGTATTTCAACACCAATGATCCTAAAGAGATCGCTGAGATCAACCGGATCCTCGAAGGCTACTCGATGATCAAGCTTATCAGGGGACTGGCAACTTCGCCGTCTGTTCCCGGTATTCTTCGCAAGCCTCTTTCTGCAGCGAAAAAGAAGGCTATGTTCAAGGTGATCGATACCCTCCATCCGATCCCCGAATTGTAACCTATTCAGGAGATTGAAAATGAAAGCCAACACGATCAATCTTCCCGGCGTATTGAACGCAAGAGAACTCGGAGGTTATCCCGCAGGGAACAGAATCGTCAGGAGCGGTGTTCTCATAAGGAGCGGTGTTCTTAATAAAGCCGAACCCGGAGCAATAGACATCCTTAGTACTGAATATCGTGTTCAGACTGTTGTCGACTTCCGCATGAGCGGTGTGCGTGACGGTGCTCCCGACAAAGAGATCCCGGGAGCCGGGTACATAAGATTGCCGGTCGTCGAGATGGAAGACTATCTTTCCAAGGTTAAGGATCTTAAGCTGGCAAAGCAGTTTATGTCAGGAAATGCAGATCAGAGAGCCATGATCGACATGGCGTATGAGAGCGGCCTTTTGAGCCCGGATATGTATGTCATGTTCCTCCTTGGAGACAGGGGAAAGAAGGCATTTGCGGAGTTTTTCCGGATACTGCTCAGAACAGATCCCGGCAGAGGTGCGGTTCTCTGGCACTGCGTTGACGGCAAAGACCGGGCAGGTCTTGCCACGATGCTTCTTCTTAGTGTATTAGGTACTGACAAACAGACCATCATTGAAGATTATCTTATGTCAAATTCAGGCAAGGAAGAGAAGCTCGGGAAGATCCGTAAGGACTGTGAATCATTAGGTATGCCTCCTGAGAAGATCGAGGCACTGCAGTTCGCCTCCGGTGGTGTTTTCGAGCGCTATATGACACATGCGATTGATACTTTGGAAAACAAATATGGCTCTGTACGCGGATATCTGACGGATGAACTCGGACTCACAGAACCGGACATGGAACAGCTCCGTGAAAGATATACAGTATGATGAACGGAGGAGCATTTGAAACATGGTGAAAAACGGTTTTTGTGAGAATAAGTTCAGATCGATGCTGCTGTCCGGTACTTTTACGATGGCAATAATCTATCTGATGCTTCTTTGCGACAGTATCATTGCGGGTATGTTTATCGGCGAGACCGGTGTCGCTGCCATAAATGCCATAACACCGGTCACGGGAATAACCACCTTTTTTGCCAACATTATCACGATCGGTACCGGAATCCTGTACAGCAGGGCCATAGGTGCCATGAACAAGAAACACGCTGATGAGCTTTACGGACAGGGATTGATCCTTTCCGTGGCTGTTTCTTTATTTTGCGCAGTTATGCTGCTCCTGGGAAAGGAACTGTATTTTTCAGTTAACGGTGTTACCGGAGATATTTACATTCTCGCTTCGGATTACTATAAATGGACACCGCTTTGTGCCGTGTTTACGATCTTAAATTCATACATTGGCCAGATGGTATATACAGACGGAGATGAGACCTGTACCAACATATCATATGTTCTTCAGATCATCGGAAACATAGCGGTATCGATAATCCTTGTAAGACCTTTGGGAATGCAGGGAATAATCCTCGGTACTATTACCGGAAATGGCCTCGGACTTATACCTGCACTTGTCCACTTTATGCGCAAGTGTAATACTCTTCACTTTACATGGCATCTGTCGGTAAAAGACATTATGCAGGCCGTAAGATTCAGTGCTGTCGATGCGGTTATCTATATATGCTGGGCCATAGCTGACTATGTTCTGATAGCGCATGTCTCCGGACGCTATGGCGAAAACGGCCTTATCTCTCTGGCTGTGGTTATCAGCCTTCTTGAATTCGGTGTCGTTATGGACGGTGTCGGACTTGCCGTTCAGCCTCTGCTCGGGACATATCTGGGCGAGAATAACAATGTCATGATCAAACGTCTTATGAATGCTGCCAAGGCAGCTGCCGCAGTGGAAGGCGGTATAGCCAACATCCTGATACTGATATTTGCCAAACAGTTTTGCGGACTGTTCGGCATTAAAGACGGCATTGCACTTGAACCGACCATACTGGCTGTAAGGATAGTCTCACTCGGATTGATATTTTGCAGCATGATATCTCTGATGACATCATACTATATGCTTGTTGACCGTGTCGGGCTGGCTGTGGGTGTTACATTCCTTAAAGACGGGATATTATACTCCGTGCTTCCTGTATTGGGTTCACTTGTTTTCGGAAAGAACGGAATGTGGGCAGCTTTTGCTGTAGCTCCGGTTGTGGCTCTGATAATCGCAATGATCTTTATCCGCCGGCATTACGGTAAAGCACAATTCCCTGATCTGCTCATACCGAAGCACACGGATATCACTGTGCTTGAAAACATCCTCTCACTTGATAAGTGTTCTGAACTCTCCGAACAGGTGCAGAAGATCATGCTCGAACATGAATACTCCAAGAAACAATCTATGAAGGCAGCGCTTTTTGTTGAAGAGATCGGACGGACTATCATCGAGAAAAACAAAGACAACAAGCATGCTGTGTTAGTGGAGATCTCGTTGATGTTCGAGAAAACATCCGTTCTTTTGGTCGAACGTGACGCAGGTAAAGTCTTTGACATTACCGATCCTGATATTAAGATCGACGGCTTGAGCAGCTTTATCCTGAGCGGACTAATGGAATCGCATAAAGAAAAGGCTTATCAGACCACAACAGGATATAACCGTAATATGATACGTTTCTATAAGAACGAAGACTGAAATTTGCGTCAGACAAGTCATTATGAGTAAGAAACAGATAATAACGCCTATAATTGCACTAATCGCTGAGATGGATCTGGTGGTCAAGAATCTGATCAACATCTTTTATGTTAGCCGGAATCTTGGTTCTGAAGGCATTGCTGCATATGAGCTGGTCATGCCGTGTGTCATGGTCATTTCTGCCTTTGTTGCCCTGGGA
>CACYRM010000166.1 GCA_902776845.1 Oscillospiraceae bacterium | reverse complement strand
CCGCTGTATTCCGCTCCGCATGCGCCGGACATTATAAGGTTGAGCAGCGTGGATTTTCCGCTTCCGGATGCGCCCACGATCGCATAGGATTTACCGGCTTCAAAATCGAATGATATATCGTGAAGAACTTCTTTTCCGTCTTCATATGAAAAGGACACGTTCTTTACGGATATTCCTTTCTCCAATGTGGAAAGTTCTGCGTTTCCTTCCGCGAATGTGCTCTTTTCCAGTGATCCCGCTATCTTATCCATAAGCGCTCTTGAAGCTTTGCGGGCTGCAAGGAGTCCCGGAAGTTCAGCTACCGGAGCAACTACAAAATTCATAAGATTTACGAAGATCATTACAGTTCCGGCAGTTATACCCTTGCCTGAGAGGGCCATATATGCGCCCGCAAAGAATACGCTTACCTGTGCGATCAGGCCTGATAACTGGCCTAATGTACTGATAAAGATCTGAAGTCTTGTGCGGTTATATTTCGAGTTCTCCAGCTTGGTATTCTCGGCTGAGAAAAGATCCGAGACAGGTCTCTCGGCGCGAAAAGATTTAATTACGGAAAATCCGTTAAGACAATCTGTCACCGCAGCGGTAAAGCTCTTGTTCCTGTCAGATACGGTTACTTCTGCCTTGCTCATCTTCTTGCCGGACATTAGCGATACCAGAAGGGGCAGGAACGTCACACCCACCGCAATCAGCGTAAGAAGCGGCGAATAATAGATCATCATGGCAAGCGAAGTCACAAACGATGTCACCCTGAATATAAAACTGAATTCTTTATCAAGATAATTGGCCTCGATCGAAGCACAGTCATTCGTGAGTGCCGAGAGATAGGTTGCGGTGCTCTCAGAACGGAATGACATGATGTTTTTTTCGAGAAGTTTCCCGAACAGTGTTTCCTTATAATTCTGCATTGCCTTCCTTATATATTTCGGCTTTGCATAGTACGTCACATATGACGCTGCAAGGAAGAATAATGCGACAAAAACCCCGATTATCAGGAGTTCTCCGATACTGAATCTTCCGTTCCCCGATGCGCAATCTATCAGTTCACCCGTGAGCCAGGATACCCCGAGTCCCAGTGTTCCTGACAGGAGCGCTCCTGCGGCCGAGAGGATAAAATTGACGTGGTTGTCCTTATGGAACTGAGACTTCAGTTCCACATATATAGCTTTGTTTTTCATGTGAACACCTACCTGTTGATTTTATTCCACAATGCTGTGAATTTCTTGTCACCTAACATATCAACCGTATACTTTATGGATTCCATGGCTGTCTCACCGAGAAGAGTGAATGAACCAATATCTTTCTGAAAATCAAACAGCTTAATGATATCCGTGGTTTTCTCTTCGGCAGAATCAAAAAACACCGCCAGTCCCAGCGCTTCTTTAATCAGTTCGGAAGCTCTTTCCTTCTCACCGCTCTTAAAATATGCATAACTCTCTGCTGTCAGGACCGAACAGTTTAACTTATCGAAAAAGCACGGTTCTTTTGTCTTTCTGATACTTTCTGTATATTCCTCACACCACCGTGCCAGGGTCTTCATACTGTTCAGATCACCTTTATTCTTGTAGTAAAAAAGTAAACCGGAAGCAGTATTAAGGAGTTCAAAGCAAAGATCAGTAAAGCTTGAGATCAGCTTATAATAACAGTCCTCACTGGTATCACCCTTCATGGAGGTAAGCCATCCTATCTTTGAACTGAATACCCCGGCCTCATTGTTCTCGATCATCATGGAGAGCGCCTTATCCTGTGCGTCGGTCAGAAAGTATAAGAGCGCAATATTGCCTATGAGAGACAACCTGCCATAGCGTGGATCAATATCGTATGGAACGATGCATAATGCTTTTTCAAAAAGCGATATGGCCCTTCTCATCATGAACGTGTCCTTATCTTCAACGCCGAACGACGAGAAAGCATGACCTGCAGCCGTTAATACGCTGTAGTCATTCGGATATCTGATAAGAGCTCTCTCCGCCTCATCAAGCGCTGTACGGTCTTTCTTGCCTAACAGGCTGTAAATGTATTTCGTAATGTCGCCTTTGCGTTTGTCTGCCATTTCATATCCGAGAAGCGTATCCACCGAAGTATCGAAAAGGTCTGCAATCCTGACGAGCATTCCGATCTCCGGTGATGAGAGACCTGCCTCCCACTTATATACCGCACCCGATGTAACGCCCAGTGCATCGGCCAGAGCTTCCTGCGTGAGCGAACGCTCTTTTCTCATCCTCTTCAAATTATCTGCAAATCTGATTTCCATACTGCGGTCTCCTGTCCTCTGACTTTTGACCTTATGATAACGGAAGCTGGCAGCAATTTGAACGGATTTCTAATACTAATCAGATTTTATTTTTCCTACTGTCAGTATGAATTTATGAAACGTACGAAAAATTCATCTGCAATATTCCCGGCCTGAAAATGCCTTATTCTTAATACATATCGGGGATTTTCTGAATTGTCCGTTATGTTAGAATACGCACATATGGGGAATAAATAATAGGAGATAAGTCAAATGAAGAAACTCAGTAGTTTAATTGCGGCAGTTCTCGTTGGTTCAGCAATACTTTCCGTTGCGGGTTGTTCAGCTTTTAAGGTTAAGTTAATAGACGAAAAAGCTTATTTTGAAGCGCTGGAAAAAAATGCCGGTATCAGCAAGAAGGATACACTGGTTCACGAAAAGAATTCAACGTACGACGGACATGATGTTGAATATGTGACTTTTACTGATCAGGACGGCAGTTCATTCTGCTATATCAGGTACGAAGATGCAGATGATGCAATGGATGAGTTTATGATCACATATGACAGTCTTGAAGATCTTCTCGATGACGGAACGTTTGAAGGATCAAATAAGAGAATGATAAATAACGATCAGGGTTATATTCTTCTGGATGGCAGCGTTGAAGAGGGTACCGCATTCGCCGGAATGACATTCTTCACAGGTGACACACATTACTACGGCGGCTATTACGTAAACAATAACGTTTACATAGAAATACTCACTCTGGACGGCAGCAAGAGCGATAAAGAAATGATAGACGCGATGCTGAAGGAGCTGGATCTGCCAACCCCGTAATGCATCGTGATATCATGACCAGGAACAATTAAAGCAGCCGGTCTTACTTTGAAGTCTTGATTACGTTATCTCCGTAGATGGTCTTCCAGTCGTTCTTCATGGAGATGACTTCATAGCCTTTGGATCTCCACTTATCTGCCTTTTCAT
>CACYRM010000165.1 GCA_902776845.1 Oscillospiraceae bacterium | reverse complement strand
AGCGGTCAATCTTCTTTTTCTTGTCTTCACTCATATTCTTATAATATTATGTTCAGTCTGATCTTAAAGGCTTTCAAAGCCTGCTGGAGTTCGTGGATGATACACTTACTTACCCTGCACTTCATCCTCCTCTTCCGGCTTCGGTATAAAGAGATCCTTTTGTAAGGCCCACTTGCTGGTGGAGCTAAGATAGAGACGCAGATGTGCGTAGGAGGCGGTGTAGAAGCCTGAATCGTTGTATTGTCCGAAACCTACAATCTTATTATTGTGGTCGGCCACAACGATATCGTCGTTAGAGTTCGGCATTTCCTCCGAAGCGTTATGCCAGATCTCAGGCTGATGCCGCAATCCCTCTACAAAGCCCCTGTCATGGGCTTCTTCGAGGTCATAGCCGTCAAAACGGGTGAGCGTCATACGGCGGTATAAATCGCAGGCGGGATATTCGTTGCGCTCATTAACCCTGTTTTCCGCGTATTTGCGGGAAAGATTGTCCTTTATTTCATTGATAGTCTTCTTTTCCATAGATGTATTGTTTGTTATTTCTTTTTCTTATTACAGAATCTCATGCGTAG
Source organism: Oscillospiraceae bacterium (assembly GCA_902776845.1). GTDB lineage: Bacteria > Bacillota > Clostridia > Saccharofermentanales > Saccharofermentanaceae > Saccharofermentans. The sequence goes on along the minus strand of CACYRM010000165.1, from coordinate 6,141 downwards.
CTTCATCTGCTCGCGCTGGTCACGTCGCTGCTGACGACGTGGATCGTCGGCGGGGTAGAGGGGCGGTAGCTTGGCTTCCTGTAACCCTCTGCTGATGGCGTGTGCAGGTGGCAGGTCTTCGAGAAAGGCTTCCGCATTGATATGCTCTGCCAGTTTCTCCCTTAAAGTCTTCTCCATGTCTGCATGGGATTCCTTGATGACAACGAGACCTGCATCCTGGGCGCACTTGAAGATGAAGTCTATCTGCTCCGTAGTCTTACCATCGGTGATGATAACAATACGGGTGTCTGGCTTCTCAGCGGCGATCTTTGCAATACTCGCCTTGACCTGCTCGTAATACTCTTCCATCATTAAAGCTGATTATGTTCTTTCAGAAGTCTCTCACAGATGACAAGAACCTGCTCGACCTTATCCAGATCAAGCCATTCCTCCGTGCGTACACGGGTTTCCATATCGATCCAGAACTTTTCCTTGGAGTCATATTCAAGGAGTGTGCGCAATTTTCCTTCCACATTGTCGGGGCCGATGCCTCCGGCGTAGCCGATATGTGCGCCGGGAGAGGTGAGAATCTGAATGGGGGTGTCAATGCCTGCACCACCTGAAGCATCCAAAAGGAAAGAGAGGTGCTTGGGTCGCTCGCCTGTCAGGAACTGCTCGCAAAGCTCCGGGGTGTGCATCTGTACGATGACCTCGTTGATATACGGGATGGGCGGCAGCTTTCTCAGATTTGAGAAAAGGCCGTTTGCCCGTAGGTTGAGCTGGCAGCGTCGGAACAGTCTGATGTGCGAGCTGAACTGCTCCAGAACCTTGAAGCGTTTGCCGATGGCAAGGTCTATCGCGGCCTGTCCGCAGAAATGCGCTGAGAGGTTGAGACCTTGCTTCTCCAATCGGGCAAGGATCTCCGGGTTAGGGAACCGCTGGCCGTTTTCCTTCCAGTCATAGGACAGCAGGACTCCGAGCTCTGCAAAAGGATATTTCTTCTGCAACTGCTTGACGCGCTTCAAATCCGTGCGCTCGTCAATGCCTGTGAATGTTACTTTGGTAAGTATCATAATCGTCAGTAATTAAAGATTAATCTCTTTGGTTTCAAATTCCAGATAGTCATCGCCAATTTCCTTGATGGTGATGCCCTTACAGTAGGGTGACTTGTCCTGCTCGGACATCTTCACCTGATACTCGTTACCCTCATGTGCGATATGTCCGTAAGGCTCCATACGGTCGCCGTCGCCTCCCGACTGGAGATACATACCGGCAACATCCTCCACAAGCGCCTCTATCGCGGGCTTGTCTTCGTCGTACTCTACTTCATGGAAGCCGCTGGAGATTCCTTTGGCCAACTCTTCGTTGAAAATCTCGTCATCAACCACCATCTCGTAGGTAGCGGTGAGGGTTACATCTACTTTGAATCTTCTCTTTGCCATATTAATATATTTTTTTGTTATATATGTCCGCGAGCGTACATTTTTTAATATATAGTTAATGTAACTTTTTTAAGTTGTTTTCTTTTCAGATGTATAAGGGGTGTCAATGGTCTTGTTTGCCATGCGGATTGATGATCTGGTGTTAGCCACTTCGGGGTATGCCCCGAACCCCTCTCGCCTTACGGCAATTTTTCTATTTTCGTATATCCAAATATATAATCAGATGTATTTTCGCTTGCAAAGATATATAAAAATATGGAAATACAAAAATATTTTGGGAAAAATTTGGTGGTTTCGAGAAAAAATTGTAATTTTGCAGCAGAAAAGAGCGTGTATAAGGCCATTTTTGAGTCATTTTGCGCGAAAGCGAAACAATAGGGTTTTCCCTACCATAGAATAGGGTTTTTCCCTTGATATAGTGCAGAAAAATGAGTATATTTGCAGTAGAAAACAAGAGATAATATATATAATTAATTTAAAGGATTTGAATATGAAAAAGTTAGTTTTGAATATCGTGATGTTACTGGCAGCCGTTAGTGGTTATGCACAGGTGACAGTCCAGGAGCCGGAGTTTATCAACAGCTACTGCATCCTGACAAGTGAATCGACCTACGATGTGTTGCCGAAGGAGAACGGCGACATCCAGAAGCACCAGAATAAGGTGAGTAAGTTTGCTAAGATCGCGGGAGCCGCTTCCCGGATCGGTGGTGCCGCTGGTATGCTCGGCGTGGCGACGGCAGGATCTGTTTCAGGAATAATGACGGGTGTGCGCGTGATGGGAACCGCCTCCAGTGTAGGCAGCGTGGCAAGTGCGGCAGACGTACTGGCAGGTGTCGAAGGAATGGATATCGTGTTTGACGGTGGAAATTCTTCTTATCAGGTAAAAACGTCCGGTGATATAAGACTCCTGATCAAGGGTGAGAACAACGAGGCTGATCCGATGGAAATGTACCGCATCGTCCGCTTCCAGAAGTCGAAGAAGGACAGGCGCATCCAGTGGACGCAGTTTGAACCGGCACTATTAGGCAGCGAGAAAGCGCAGAAGGCGGGCTATGTGGCCTTCGAGGGTCATAAGTACGGAGAGCAGTCTTATCTGCTGACCATCCCAGCCTCTGAGGTGAAGAGTGGTGAATACGGTATATTCTATATGAGTATCATCAGTGCCTCTGTGATTCCCGTTGGTACGTTTAGTGTGTCAAAAGTTTCATTTAATTCAATTACGACTATGACTATTCTGTTTTATCTTTTCATGGCAATTCTGGGTAAGGCTACCCTGACTGGCTGGGCACACGACACGGACACCTACCGCCGTGACCGTTAAAGAGGTTTTGGGCCTTGTGTAATTCGGTAGAAAGTATATAATCAATTAAATATAGGCGCATATGAAGACGTTTATGAAGTGGCCGATCTTGATTTTGATGGCCGTAGTGACAATGTGTTTCTTTACTGCCTGTGGCGGTGATGACAAGGATGATGATTTGGAACCTGAGAAGACAGAGGTTGGTGTTCACCGTATCACGGTGGAATTTACCGGAGATCTCACGGGTTTTGATGCTGATATCTGGATTGCTGCCGTAAAAGGTATAGATGAATATAGTGACATCTTTATGGATGGTGTGAAGGTAAATGAAATACCAGGCGCATGGAGTAATGCTGAGGAGAATCCAAAGGTGCGTAACTATGATTTAGCCAGTGATGCAGATTGTTATCTGATGAACGCAACCATATCTCTTTATGGTAGAAATATACAAGATGTCGTTACTGTTACGGCTCTTACTCTGGAGAACTTTCGAGGTTCACGGGAGGATATGGAGCGTTTCTGCCTGTCTTTACAGCGCAGACAAAAGTCGTTTATAGACTGTAACCGCAGGCTGATGAAGGCGGGTAAGATTGATTTTGATGAATACGAAGAAATATGAGAAAAGACGTTGATCCGAAGATTCTGGAGGCGGCTAACGTCTATGTCGGCTTTCCGCAGGAGGTGGACGAGGATATTACCACCACTATGAAGCGTAACGGCTTCGTGGACGGTGCCGTCTGGCGGCAGGATGGTCTCTGGAAAGAAGCCCAGGGTGATGATCTCCCGGATATTGACCGTGAGGTGATTGTACTGGCGCGAGCTGTTCCAAAGGATAATTCCTCTTTGAGGGTGTGCTTCGGCCATCGACCTGATCCGAGAGGTTGGGACGGGAAGGATATCCTTACGGGAAAGAAACGTCATCATGACGTGCAGACCTATGATAAGGGTGGCTGGAATATGCCTGATATTATGTATTGGCTGGACTTGAATCTCCCAAAGGACTATGACGGTAACAAAACATAAGCTGACGGTTTGCAAGGCGAAGCCGGAAGAGTTCAAGAGGGTGAGGGGTTTTGTCAACGCAATGGAAAACCTACTCGATACCCGTGGCTTCTTCGATGCCGAAGAAGACTGGAAGGACTGGCCGAAAGGTGATCCTGATAGGAAACTGATGAATAAGATAGTTAAGGAGCTGGATAATGAAGCAAGTGATAACCGTCTGGTGGTCTATGAGTTTATGAAGCGTAAATTCAAAGAGGCAAATTATGGCGGGAGTATCGGGCGTATCCTGTTCAACTGTGAGACGCTGATACACAACTGCTGTGATCCGAAACTGGATTATCTGGAGTTTAAGCCCTCTATTATGTATGCACAGCGCGACGCGCTGCTGAAAGTACAGAAACAGATTCTTTCTGGCGAGAAAAGGGGACGCTCCGCTGAGAGTATTCTTAACTCGTTGAAGAAATGGATTGACAAGCAGATATCGGAGGATGATTAAATCCTTCCGGTGATAACACAAAGTAATACGGTATGATAAAACAGGATATATATCTGAAGAACGGGACGCTGTTCGCAACGGGCTACAACCGCATCGTCCATGGTGGACGTGGTGACTATGTGGAGTTTGAGCGCGACCAGATCGTGCCGAAACTCAGGTCGAAGTTCGGGAATAAGCCGACCGATGACCTTGATATATATTACTGGTGGCTCGTACCTGAAACTGACCCTGAGACAAAGGTGTATTTCCAGAAGAAAACGGTCAAGTATGCCGACTATAAGGTTGGTAAGTATTATGTTGATCCGTATCTTCTGAAGGATTTCAAAGACCCCGAACAACTGTTTAATTATTGAAGGATATGACTGACAAGGAATATATTGACAAGGCGTTTGATTTTATCGTGGAACAGCTTGAAGCCGATCCCGACCCTGTGTGCGAGGTATTGCACCAGATACCTGAAGAGGCAGATGTCTGTGCGCGTGACTGTCAGAACCTTGATCATTTCTGTCTGCTCAGATTCTTCAAGTATTACAAGAAGAAGGATTGAATATGGCTAAGAGTTTGGAACAGATGGCGAAGGAGGCTGCTGTCGAGAAATTCAGAACCTCCCGCGACCAGGAGGCCGCGAAGATCGCCGAGAACTATTTCAAGTATGGCGGCAAGGCCGTCATCCGTGAGATCGAGCGTGTCATCAACACGAGGGTGTTCCCTGAAGGTGATGATACCATTCCCCGTTTTGAGCGTATCGTGGCTTTAATTGCAGAACTTAAAAAGACTGAGGAATGACCGAGACGACTTATAAGATTCTGAAAGCCATCGAGAAGGGAACGTATGACCGGGGTATAGATGCCAAGGCCATCGCCCTGACACTCTGGCGTGATGACCCGGAACATAACTACCTCTTTACCGCTTGCAGTAACCAAGGCAACGGTGCTTGCAGGGGCAAGAAAGCCTGGCTGTGTGCCGGTAGTCTGGTGGGTAAGCTGCGTAAGCGGGATCTGGTGACGTATGACCGTCATTGTACGGGCTACGTCCTGAAGCAGGCCGGGCGTAACGCTCTGGCCGAGTATGAGAAAGAACATCCTAAAAACTAAGATATATGGATAAGAAAGAATATCTGGAGAATTTCAATTCCCTGAATGAACAGACAGCCGCCTTGAAGAAGGCTTATCTGGAGGCTCACCAACCTCTCCCTGTGGGAAAGCTGGTGACGGTGATGGAGGGTGACCAGGTTCACCTGAAAGGTCTGCTGAAAGGCTATCACCTCTATGACAAGGGCGGTATCATCAGCTATGTGATCGCCCCGCTGACAAAGAACGGTACACCTCATAAGTCGTGGGAGCGTCAATATAGTATTGACGATCCTTATTTCAAGGTAGTGCTTGGTGTAACGTTATAGAAATATGGGTGTATTGAGAATCATAAAGTTCAGGGGAAAACACATCGAGACTGGCGTGTGGCTTTACGGCAGTCTCTATGATGATGACGGGGAAATGTATATTCTCCCGAACTTCCCCGGCTCTGCCATCGACTATGAGGACTATCAGGTTGATCCGAACACGGTGGGCGAATACCTTGGGCGTGATGATGCCGACGGCAAGCCCCTCTACGAGGGTGATGTCTTTACCGTTGGCGGCAAGTACCCGAAGGTGATACGCTATATTCCTGAATGGCACTCCTTCTGTGTGGCGAACCTCGATACGATTACCGATCCTCTTACCGCACGGTGGTCTGATGTCTGCAAGTATCAGCAGCCGGCCCCGAACTGGTGGAATGACTTCAAGAATGAAATCAGGATTATCGGTAACGAATACGACAATCCGGAGCTGGTAAGGGTTAAGCATCTTTAGCTATGCGGTGCCACTATGAGAATGTCGAAGGTGTGGGAAGGGTGCTGATACCCGGCTGTTGGCCTGTTGCAA
>CACYRM010000164.1 GCA_902776845.1 Oscillospiraceae bacterium | reverse complement strand
GAACTTATTCTACGGGATCGCATTTTTATCCGTCAGCATATATACGCTGTTCATGAAATACCGGAAAAATGACAGGGACCTGAAACTGGTCGTGGTCTCGTATATATTACTGATCGGTCTGCAGTGTTTTGTTTTTCCGTACGGGACCGAAAACGAAATATTGAGGATATTTGAAGCTATAGAAGGCGCTGTTGTATTCGGTCTTCTTGTAGCTGTATTTATCAGGATCTCAGATGAGAAGTTCTGCCAGAGAAGTCTTTTTATAGCCACCGTTCTTGAACTCGCCGTCGCGGTCGAAAATGTGATAGTACCGTTCTCAAACATAACGGACGATATACAGCTGATCGATATTCCTCTTAACTATATGTCATTATTTATGAGACCTGTTCTGTTAGCATCACTTGCACTGATATACCGTGTGTGGATGGACGGCCGGAAAAAGGAGAAGGCCTGAACAACGCTGGCACCGGCAGTTTTTTATACTTTTACAACAGCCGGCATAGCATGTGTCGCTTAAGCCACAGAAAGCAGATCCATTAACGGTTGTCTCATATATATTATCCGATGATAATCAACTCATAAGAAGAAAACATCCGCAGCAAAGATGATAAAGGAGTTGATAATATGACAATTTTTATTCTGAAGATAATCGCAATGATCACAATGACATCAGATCACATAGCCTGCGGGTTCCTGGACGGAATGCCCGTGATGAGGATCATCGGACGTGTTGCATTTTTGCTTTACGCTTTCATGATCGCAGAAGGTTATTATCACCTTAAAGACAAGCCTGAAAGACTTAAAGCTCATATTATCAAGCTCGGCATCTTATGTATCATTTCAGAATTCGCATACGACTTTTTCGAGACCGGAAAGCTGATCGACTGGAGTTCGCAGAGCGTTATGCCTGTACTCTTCCTCGGATTTATCGGACTTATCATTACCGAAAGATTTGCGAATAAGCCCTGGATAATCGTTATCTATTACGCAGTATCAGCCCTGATCACGTATTTCGCGAAGTTCAACTACAAATTCGCAGGCGTTCTTCTGATATACGCATTCTACTTCTTTATCAAGTATGCAGGCAAAAAATCTTTTATCAAAAAGTTCCTTATCCTCTCAGCTTTGATATCCGTCTACTTCTGTATCTATGTCTGGGCAAGAGCAAGCTTCGGCGGACCGGAAGCATGGCTCGAGGCTTTCCTGAAGATAAAGTTCTGGCTCATCGGACACTATGCAGCAATGCTCCTGATCGCTTCATATAACGGAAAGCAGGGACCCAGAAACAAGGCGCTCAACCTGGTCTATTCAATATACTATCCGCTCCACCTTGCAGCACTCGGATTGGTTGCAATGTTTATAAAATAAGCAGACCTGTTCCCCCGCTTACATTTCCTTGATGTACTTCTCGGTACGATCATTCAGGATCTTTACCGCATCATCAAGCGAACGGTCTCCCGCATAGTAAGGAGCGATTTCTTCCGTAAGAAAAGCCGTTATAACAGGATCGTCATAATAATATCTTGAAAGGACCGACAGACAGTTAAGGAAGCTTTTTTCCATATCGCTGTCTGCCGGTTTATAGCCATATAACTTCGCGTCATCGCCTAATCCCATCATATAGCCCGTCATATCCATGAGACCTTCGTATGCGGCATTGTTCTTCTCCGTGATGACCGACATATTCCTTGCCATTATCTCTTTGTTGGTGACGATATTCTGGAATTCATGTGATGATTGGGAATAACCTGCTCCGGCAAAAAGGAAATTGATGAATTTCCTTGCGCCGTCCTTTACATCGGACGCGGAAGTAACAGATATTGTCTCGACCGCTCTGAATCTCGGTCCTGCTGCATCAACAGAAGGTGTTCCGATTATGGTATAACTTCCCTCCTCATCTTTGCAGGCATGAATAAAATCGATATAGCTTCCTATCCTGTCATATCTGCAGGCTCCGCGTACCCGGGCAATTTCTTCATCCCAGACGTAGTCACCGGATTTTGTAAATCCGTCCTGCGGGAAGTGTTCATTTGAATAATCCACAGCGGCTTTGAACTGCTCCGTTCCGAAATCCACACGGTCTCCTTCAACAGCCGCTTTCACATCAATACATGAAAGGATAAAGTCCTTCTTATAGTAACTCTCGGAAAACGGATAATCGTAAGGCGAGAAACCGTCAAGTCTCTCATTTACCATCCGGTCATAATCCTCGAATGTGATCCCGGTATCCCCTTCATTTATTAATCCTGTATCGGTTACCAGTCCCTCGATCTCAATGGTCACCGGCAGGAAATACTGCTTCCCTCCGAATTCGGATGCTTCGATAATGTTGGAAAACTGTTTGTCCATTACGTCCTGATCCAGGTATCCTTTCAGGTCTTCGAAAATATCATCCCTCATAGCGAAATGTTTCTGGATCCCGATTGCAATATCAGGAGCTTCATCACCTTTCAGTTCCTGGATCATGGTGTACAGTTTCTCGTCATCCGCATTCAGGATTGACATATCCCTGCCTGCAACTATACCGGTCTTGTATTTGCCCCAGACCCTGATGAGATATTCGTTATCGGTCCTGTTGAATTCATAGATTGCATTGGACAGATATTCAGTCATTCCCTTATCAATGGGAGCCGCGAGTTCGATCACCTTCTTGCCCGTATGCGGATTCTTATCCGCTTTTGTCAGTATAGTGACTGTCTCTCTTGCAGCAGAGAAAAACATTGAATACGATTCTTCCTGACTAGTCTGAATAACCGCTCTTTCGCTGTCACAGAAAACAAGCTTTGACCCGGCTGTCAGATCTGAAAAATACGGTGTATACCAATTGTTGTCAATAACTGTTTTTTCTTCCTGGGCTTGCATGTCGAAAGTGGTTATATTTCCCAGCATATCGATCTTGCAGAGCTCGCCCGTGGTAACAGCCTTGAAATCTGCCAGATTGATCCCGTCTTTGCCCTGAACATCGTATTTCTCATAACTTACGCGCCTGCCTGTCTCAGGATCGAACTCCAAGACCACGGGCCCGTCTGTCCTCGTATATCCGACGGTTAAAACAGTATTGCTCCTTGAATCATATGAAAACTCCTCAAGCATATAAACAGCAGGCGTGCCTGACAGATCCAGTTCGGTCCTGTATTCCGAACCGCGGAAAGAGTATATGTGCGCATTTATCTCGCCGCCTAATGAACCGGCATAAATCACCGGGAAATAACCAGAGCCTTTCCCTGTTCTTTTTGCAGCAGTTTTACAGAAGTGACACTTCCGCTTTCTAAATCTATCTTACAGACCGCAGTTGAGAAATTACCCGGCGCAAATACTTCGGCTACAGCTTCAAGTGTTTTTCCGTCTTTATCAGGTCTGGCCGAGATAATACTGTCTATGACGTAGTTTGCCGGATCTTTCAGTCTGACTGAACTGAGCTCGTTGCCCTGATCATCGTATGTCGTGAGCACCGTCCTTCTGTAATCATCATAATCCGCAAGATCGGTAAGGCTGTACAGGTGATATACCCTGCCGTTGCTGTAGCTCACGATACTGCTGTCAAGCATCTCCGTCGACTTCTGATCGTTATTCAGTTCAAATCTTACTGATTCAAACCAGGGATCATCTTCCCCGACAGTAATATCCTTATTTGTTTTCGAGCATGAAGTAAAAACTGTTGTGAGCATGCAGAC
>CACYRM010000163.1 GCA_902776845.1 Oscillospiraceae bacterium | reverse complement strand
GGAAAATTTATATACAGGAAGATGAATTCCTCCAGCAAGGATGTCGCTGCCAACAGGGTTAACGTTCCTCCGATCTTCCAGGAATTATATTTCCTTTCCTGGATCGTGTTTATCTTTGTCCAGCTCAAGCTCAGACTGATCAATCCGCTGGTTATCGGACTGGATATATATTTCATAATCGAATCGCTGACCTGGATCTTCTATTACTCAGTCTTCAGAAGGTTCTTTGAAGAAAACTATTCCATTTATCATGTCCTCGAGCACCTGCCGATCGTGCTCATGATGATCCCCGCACAGGCAGCGGCTTACGCTCAGATCATTACCAGCAATAATCCGGATTATTCCTGGAAAGATGTCCTTGTGGTGCTGCTGGGCCAGGCCGAGAGCAATCAGATATTATTCAGCCTGATCGGTTTCTTCTATTCCGCTATCGTCATAAGCATGATCCTTTCGATGTTCCCGGGAGAAAACATCAAGCACGGCAATCCCCAGACTGTGATCGTCGGCGCGGGTGACGTGGTAAAGAACAGGCTCCTCCCTTCGATCCTGGGCAGGAATCTGAAGCTGGCCAACAACCGCCATGAACGCATCGAGATCTATGACCTTAGAGAAGGAATCGACTTCAAATCGTGGGAAACCATCAGCTCCATGAAAGAGGTCAGCGGACTTCTGGGCAAAGGAACCACGAAGTCGATTTTCGATCTGATAAACAAAAAGAAGACCGGCGAGGAAACAGTTGCCTGGATATGCACCCCTTCCGACACCCACTGGTACTATCTGGAACTTCTAAAGAGCAAATGTGATTATATCGCCGTCGAGAAGCCTCTGACATCCAGGAAAGACGAACTGGAACTGTTCAAGGATTATGCCCAGAGCGATTACCGTGACCACACTTTCTTCCTCAGTTATTATCTCCTGGAGAAAGGTCTGCCCTTATCTTTCCTTTGCAGGCCCAAACGCCTCTATCTGAAATACCTGGCCGGTTACGATGAGAACGGAGAACCGATTGAGAAGGAAGAAGATTCCGTCCCCGTGATAAAAGCGTTCTACCAGATGTATCTGGAGAGCGGCAGCGTAAGATCTTTCTCGATGAGCATTATCGAAGGCAGCGACGAAAGAAAGCTCCCTGAAGGCGGCCAGCTGATCGAGACATTCGTCCATAACTGCATCATGGCCTCGCTCTTTACGGGACTGCCCTCGGAATGGACAGATGAAAGATTCGATTCCGCTGATGATAACACGATCGATTTCCACGCCCGCGGCCGTCTGAATTCAACCATTGATCTGCTCCTTAAAAAGAACGCTCCGGCGGATCAGGAAAAGCAGACCGCTCATATCAGCCTGGATAAAAACGGCGTAGAAACAATGATCGACATCGACTTCAAGACAAAGATCGCAAAGATCACCACTGCTGACAAGACAATCTCGATAGGCGTTAAGAAAGAGTTCCGTGGCAAGTACGACGTTCAGTGCGCAATGGTCTATGACTGCTTTGACAACAGCATCAAAACCTCCGATGTCGACGGCCTCTTCAACCAGATCGAAGTGCTGGAATGGCTGTTCGAGAAAAAGGATGAGATGAAGCGGTAAGAGCTCGGGTAACGGAAGACACTAAGCATTTATTGAATTAACAAAAATAATTCGTTAAAACCATCGTTATCATGTGTATATGATCTGCCTTCGCAAATTCTGCATAATGGCTCAACTGCACCGACTGTAGATCCTGTCTCGTTTATCTTATCCATTATTACGCCTAAAACAACAAGCGTTTCAACTGTAAAACAATACTTTACTCTGACTTCTCCATCTTCGGATAATTCCGCATTTACTCCATAGGCCTTGCTGTTCTTTAAATTTGAATCATTTTGCAAATGAAATCTTTGCAATAATTTATATTTATATTTGGTTTCCGGAACCAGGTCACCATTTTCATCTTCCACCAAAGCTATTCCCTCATACGGTCCTAATGCTGTTTCGCCTGAAAAGTCTTCGGGATAGTCAAAAGTAATCTCCTGACAAACATCCAATCCATCTTTCCACAAACTATAATCACCGGCATTGATTTCAGGACTGAATATGATTTCGATTCCATCTGCGTTTTTGTAAAAACATCTAAGGTAGTCTTTGTATGCGGCATCATCATTAAGATAACGATAAGGCCTTATATATTGAGGCTCGAAACCATACGCGGCCATAAACTCATCCATGTGGATAAACTCATTTTCGCTACCGGGAAGAGTGTAGACGTATTTTTCTACCGGTTCGGAAATCGTAAAACTGCAACCGTTGATCGTGTAGGTATTATTATATTTCACTTCTTCCGAAGTCTCAGATTCAGTCTCTGTCTCAGTCTCGGGAATCATGGCATCGCTCGGAATGCTTTGCTCAGGCATTGAGACATCTGGATTTACCGTATCCATTGTCTCTCCGGTTGTTATCGTCTCCCTGTTTGAAGATGCGTCATTGCAGGCAGTAACAGAAAACAACATGCCGGCAACTATTACGGTTGATATTATCTTTTTCATAAAATGTTCTCCATTCTATTAGTGTTATCCAACATTACTCTATTTAAGGAAATACCCTTACACCCCTGCCAGGGTTAACAAACTTTTCAAACGTCTCTCCTATAGGAGTGCTGTCATCAACACTTGTTGCTATTACCCATGCAAAATATGCGCATACGATTGCATCATCTCTGGAACACTGCACACTATAGGGAGACGTATCACCCATATACATATAGTAGACATAATTATTGTCATGAAGATCAAATGCAAGAATATAACCGGAATGGCCCGGATTTTCATCTACATCATGAAATGCCGGTGCACCTTGGATATTTTCAGTATAACTAAACGATATCTCCCCTAATACCTTTGTCTGAACGTTTGGCAGAGAATGAATGACCAATAAAGCTAAGTGATCGCCAAAATCATAAGTGTAGAAATACGGCTCGGCTTCGAAGCCCAGATCAGAAACGAGAACCTCATAATCAAAAATAGTACTTCCTGTCTTCTCAGCCACATATATATAGTCATCAACATTAAGGCTCATCTTGACTTCTGTTTCATAAGAAGTTCCTTCATAGATAATATACGTATACATTCCCGAAGCATCTGCTGTCATCTTTGGCTCAGCAACAGATTCCTCTGCCGTCTCTGACTCCGTAACGGATGCCCCTGTATTCACCGCATCAATCGACTGGCTCGGTTCAGACATACCGGTCTCAAGCATCTCAGACTCCGTTGCGCGGGTCGTTATCGTTGTGCGGTCGTCAGCCTGGTTGGTGCCTGAACCGTTACATGCAGTCAATAAAACCGATGCGGCAAGAACTATAGCAAATACCCTTTTCTTCATAATATCCTCCGCTTTAATTATCCCCTTACTTCCC
>CACYRM010000162.1 GCA_902776845.1 Oscillospiraceae bacterium | reverse complement strand
GAACTCTCTTACATCGTCTTCGGTACCGCCCATCTCCCGGATAGTCTGCTCAGCTGCCAATACAGCCCCGCATTTGCCTTCCTCGGCTCTCGGACGCGGTGCTTCAGTCTTGTTTGTGTTGTTTATTCCCAGAGCGTTATAAACAGCCATTGCGCAGTTCATGCCGCTGCGGTGATTTGTTCTTGCGATAGTTTCATAGTCGATCATGTTTCACCTTTATCTTCCTGCATCCGCGCATCGTTAAACAATCTCATCAGCTCATAGTATGCACCGCCTGCTTCGGGCATGGTGTCAGTGGAAGCTCCGTATGCACCGCCTGCTTCGGGCATGGTGTCAGTGGAAGCTCCTGCAAGCTGAGTGCCGTCCCAATAGCTGACGGCCTGTCTTCCGCCCATAAAGCCGGATAACTGCCCCTTATATTCCTCCCACTTGTCGATCTTATTTTTCTTTATGATCTCATAAGCCGGTTTAAGAACGCTTGCCGGGATGAAGCGGAGCGTATTGCCATTCTCAAGAATGAGCTTTGTGTCATCGAACTTATAGACGGTGATACAGCTGCTTCTCGGAGGCATTGCTGTCGTATATTCCGACAAAATGAAAAGTGGAAAATGTTCGATGTCGGCACCGCATTTCGAGCACTTGGTGCCGGGCTCATTTTCCGAGCCGCACTCGGGACATGTCCAGCCGGCAAGCGGTTCGGGTGACGGGATAACCGTATTGTCACCGGTCTCAGGTGCTGCTTTTTCTTCTGTCACTTCTTTGGTTGCCTTTTTGACAAGTTTCCCGCAGTTGGGACAGAAGTTGGTTAATGGGCCGTTATATCCGCATTCGCATTGGAAAGTTCCTTCCTCCGTCCTGAGCTTTCCGCAGTTGGGACAAAACTTGCTGGAAAACCACTGACCGCATTCACACTGATATGCACCGTTTCCGGGATCTGTCTGAGACATAAAGCAACCTCCGCCAAATAACTGTAACCATTTTACCGTTCTTCATATAAATTCCATAATGCCTACACATAAAATATAAACAGCGTTGTTATCATCTAAATAAGTATGGAGAAGAACCGTTAATGGAAGGGTGATTGATATGAAAAGAGCGCTGATTTTGTTTCTTGTTTTTTCTATGATCCTGCCTATAGCCGCATGCAGGCCCGAAGAGACTGTGGTGACCTCTGAAATCACTGAAACTTCTGAAACTGCGGAAGATATCTACGACTATAAGTATCAGAGATATGCGGCTATGACGCCTGAAGAGATCATCGCGGAATTAACCCTGGAACAAAAGACCGCCCAGATGGTTCAGCCGATACTTTACAATTCGAAGATCCAGGGTATGCAGGACTGTTGTTACGGAAGCATCTACGGCGATGAGGGCGTACATACTGCTGAAGAGTGGAGTAAGATCGTTGATAATTACCAGAAAGCCGCTCTGGAGTCTGAAGCGGGAATACCATTCCTGATGGCCCAGGACGATGTTCACGGTGTCGGATATTGTGTCGGTGCCGTTTACTTTCCTCATAATATCGGTATGGGCGCTGCAAATGACGAGGAACTTGCTTATCAGGCGGGAATCATCACGGCTAATGAAGCCAAACAGTGTCACATGATGTGGAACCTTTATCCCTGCGTCGCCCAGTCTAATGATCCCAGATGGGGCAGGACCTATGAATGCTACAGTTCGGATATTGAGACTATAAAGAGGCTTTCCGCAGCATATACTAGAGGCCTTGTCGACGGCGGAGTCATAGCCTGTGCAAAGCACTTTTTCGGTGACGGCAATGTGTTATTCGGTACGGGAGATCATGAAGAATACAGTTACTTAAGCCTGATCGACAGAGGCAATGCTTCGCTGTCTGAAGATGAGATCAATGAGCTCCTTTCGGTCTATCAGGCCCAGATCGATGCCGGCGTCCAGACCATAATGGTCAGTTATTCCTCACTCAACGGGGTCAAGATGCATGAGAACGGAGAATATATCTGGAAGCTGAAGAATGAGATGGGTTTTGAGGGATTTGTCGTAAGCGACAGCATGGCAATACAGTATACATCCCTGGACACTTATGAAGAGCAGGTCATTACGGCGGTCAACAGCGGTATCGATATGCTCATGGAAGGCGAAAAGTATGAGCAGGCGAGAAAGATCATCGTTGACAGTGTCGAAAACGGAAAGATCACAGCAGAGCGCGTGGATGACGCAGTCACAAGGATAATCAAAGTTAAGAAAGATGCAGGTCTTTTCGATGATCCGTATTGTGAGAACATACAGGTCACCGGTGAAGTGGGTTCGATTGATTCCAGAGCGGTTGCCAGGCAGCTTGTCGAAAAGAGCCTTGTCCTTCTCAAAAACGACAACAACACATTGCCGATCAAGGAAGGGAGCAAAGTACTGATATTGGGACCTGCGGCTGATAACTGTGCGGCTCAGGTCGGAGGATGGACTCTGGGATGGAATAAAAGTCCCGTAGCTGATATCGAAGGCGTTACCACGATAAAAGAAGCGTTTATCGAGAATGCCGATGAATACGGTATAGAAGTTATTACTGATCCGAAGCGTTTTGATGAAGCTGATGTGATCATTCTCTGCGTCGGTGAAGATTCCTATGCTGAATGGTTCGGTGATTCCATGGATCTCAGCCTGAGCGGAAATAACGGTCTGACAAATAATATGAGTGCGGTCAGGCAGGCCGGGTCACTCGGCAAACCAGTTGTTGCCTGCATAATAGCCGGAAGACATCTCTTCCTCGGGAAGTCCTATTATGACACCTGGGACAGTGTGGTTATGTGTTATCTTCCGGGTTCTGAAGGCAAGGGAATTTCGGACGTCCTTTGCGGATATGCTGATTTTACCGGAAGGCTTCCGTCTCCCTGGTATGGATCTGACAGGCAGATAATAGGTCTGGAGGACTGTTTATTCGAAAAAGGGTACGGATTGTCCTATGGAGAAGACTTCGTTCCCAGAACATGATCCGGGAGCTTTTTCGATTCTGTAATTCAAAAGAATGCCACTTTAAGTTTTCTGTTGGTTAATACTTTCTCAACATAAAGAAAAAAACCGCGTGTTAGTTTATGAATATAAACTCAGGGAGGTACGGTTATGAACAGACTGACTTCGGGGATGAGAAAAGTATTTTCGCTGATGCTTATCATATGCATGACGGCAGCAATGGTTTCCGGTTGCTCCGCCAAGAATAACAAGAGTGATGATTTCTCATTGTGGGTTGATGACGCTGAGTCACTTGCCGCATTAAAGGAATATGTATCAGACGTAACAGATAAGAACTCAAAGAATTACATTCCCGAAGAGGACCGTATCGCAGTCTTTGATCTTGACGGTACTCTTTATGGCGAACTTGCACCTATCTATGTCGAATGGTGGATGTACGCTTACCGTGTAAATGAGGATCCTTCTTTTACGGCTGATGAGGCAGAGAAAAAGGTTGCCGATCAGATCATTGAAGCTGCCAAGACCGGCATTATCGCCGAGAACATCGAGTACGATCATGCGGTCCAGAACGCAAGAGCTTTTGCAGGCATGACACTTGAAGGATATGCGCAGTATGTCAGGGAATTTGCCAAGAGAGATGTCGTCGGATTCGAGAACATGACATACAAGGAAGCTAGTCATCGAATATCTGAATGCCAATGGATTCACAGTTTATGTATGCAGCGGTACCGACCGTTTCATGTGCCGTGAACTTGCTTCAGGAGTTCTTCCGATCGCTGAAAACCACTTTATCGGTATGGATGTCATGCTTAAGGCAAGAGGCCAGGGCGATACGGACGGGCTTGAATATGTGTATGTCAAAGACGATCAGGTTGTAAGAACTGACGAACTTCTCATCAAGAACGTAAAGATGAATAAGGTAAGTATGCTTTCGAGAGAACTCGGTAAGGCGCCTGTCCTCTGCTTCGGAAACAGCAGCGGCGACGAGAGTATGGCGGCCTACACAGTGCAGAACGAACAGTATCTGTCCAAGGCATTCATGCTCGTGGCAGATGATGAGACCCGTGATTACGGCAACACAGAGAAGGGCGATGAAAAGGCAGATAAGTGGAGATCCAAAGGCTATGAAGTCATCTCCATGAAGAACGACTGGAAGACCATCTACGGAGATAACGTAATCAAGACTTCAA
>CACYRM010000161.1 GCA_902776845.1 Oscillospiraceae bacterium | reverse complement strand
CACGTCAGGCCAATTACTCCCCGTATTATAAGAAAAAGTGCAACTGTCGGAGTTAATTACTCTCTAACAATTACACTTTCTATGGTACTAAAAGGCTGCCCCGGTTTCGGATGAGGCAGCCCTTTCCATTTTATGGCATATGAATTCTTTTCAGTTTTTGTTTTTGCTGTGGCATTTTCCTGCCATGGCACAGTGCGAACAATTACATCCGCAGGAGCTTTTGCCTGCTTTCTTGTCTTTGATCAGGCTTCTTGCTGCAAAGAATACGGCAACAGCAACAAGTGCTATTACTAAGATGTTTACCCAATTTGCAGCAAGCCAGCCGATCATTAGTACAGTCCTTTACTTTGCTGTTTTTGCAGGTCTTACAAGGAGGTACACAAGTCCTGCAAGAACCAGCAGAGCAGCTATCAGTCCGATAACATTAACTGATCCTGTGAAGAGAAGACCAAACTGATATACGATGAGCGCAATTGCATAAGCGAATACGCACTGATAACCGATTGCGAACCATGTCCACTTAGCAGAGTTCATCTCTCTCTTGATAGCGCCGATAGCTGCAAAGCAGGGAGCGCAGAGAAGGTTGAAGATGAGGAATGCGAAGCCTGAGAGCTGTGTTAGGCCTTCGAAGTCAAGGACACCGAATACGCCTACAACTTCTTCCTTGGCAACAAGACCCATTATCGTTGCGATAGTAGCCTTGATGTTGGCAAAGCCCAAAGGAGCGAAGATCCACTTGATAGCATTTCCGATGATGCCCAATACTGAAGCTTCGAGTTCCATGTCAGGATTGAATCCGAAGCCGGCACCTGTATTTCCGAAAACTGATCCGAGCCAGATGGCGATGGAGGAGATGAGGATTACGGTTCCTGCCTTCTTAATGAAGGACCATCCGCGTTCCCACATTGATCTTAAAAGGTTTCCTAATGTAGGCCAGTGGTAAGCAGGGAGCTCCATAACAAAGGGAGCGGGATCGCCTGCAAAAGGCTTTGTCTTCTTAAGGAGGATGCCTGAGATAACAACTGCTGCTACACCAATGAAGTAAGTTGTAGGAGCTATCCATCCGCCGCCAAATGCTGTGTGACGGAACAAAGCTGCCGTGATAAGAGCGATGATAGGGAGTTTTGCGCCGCAGGGGATGAATGTTGTTGTCATAATGGTCATTCTGCGGTCACGCTGGTTTTCTATCGTACGTGATGCCATGATACCCGGAACGCCGCAGCCTGAAGATACGAGCATAGGAATGAATGACTTGCCGGAAAGACCGAATCTTCTGAAGATACGGTCGAGTACGAATGCGACTCTTGCCATGTATCCGCATGATTCAAGGAACGCGAGGAGGAAGAAGAGCACGAGCATCTGGGGTACGAATCCTAATACAGCACCGACACCGCCTACGATACCGTCTACAACGAGACCCATAACGAAATCATTAGCGCCAGCCTTCTCGAGCAGGCCGGAAACCATATCAGGGATACTTGGAACAAAGACGGCACCTTCTGTCTCATCCATGCCGGGAGCAGTGAACTCGCCGTCTTCATCAAGTGCGCCTGATTCAACAAGAGGAGCTTCGATGTCGAAACCGTTTTCGATTAGTTCATCGGCAAAGAAACCGTAGTCTTCCTCGAATGCGCCGAAATCAGCGTCCTCAAAGTCACCCTGAAGGTTCTCTGCGCCTGTAATATCGTTGGCTGCCGCTTCGTCGATTACGACTTTTACGCCGTCAACGAAAACGCATTCACCGGCCCAGTTATCAACATCTTCGTCATACTGCTTCTGTCCGATTCCGAAGAGGAAGAAACCGTCACCGAAGAGATTGTCATTTGTCCAGTCGGTAAGATTTGCGCCGAACGTGGTCATTGCGATGAAATATACGAGCCAAATGATCACACCGAAGATAGGGAGACCCAGGATCCTGTTTGTTACGATCTTGTCAATCTTATCTGAAGTGGAGAGTTTTGCTTTATTCTGTTTCTTGTAGCAGCTCTTGATGATGGAAGCGATATAGACATAACGCTCGTTGATGATGATGGACTCTGCATCGTCGTCGAGCTCTTTCTCTGCAGCTTTGATATCATTCTCAATGTGATCTAACTTGTCCTTGGAGATCCCGAGTTTCTCGATAACTTTTTCATCACGCTCGAAAACTTTGATCGCATACCATCTCTGTTTGTCAGCATCCATATCATGTAGACATGCTTCTTCGATATGTGCGAGAGCATGCTCTACAGGACCTGAGAAAGAGTGGGGAGGAACGGTCTTAGTTGCTTTAGCAGCCTTGATAGCTTCCTCGGCAGCTTCCTTGATTCCTGTTCCCTTGAGAGCTGAGATAGCAACAGCCTTGCAACCCATCTGTTTGCCAAGCATCTCAAGATTGATCTTGTCACCGTTCTTCTCAACGATATCCATCATGTTGACTGCCATTACGACAGGGATACCGAGTTCTGTGAGCTGTGTTGTGAGATAGAGGTTACGCTCAAGGTTTGTACCGTCAACAATGTTGAGGATTGCATCGGGTTTCTCATCGATGAGATAATTACGTGCGACAACTTCCTCTAATGTATAAGGTGAGAGGGAGTAGATACCCGGAAGGTCAGTGATGGTTACTCCGTCATGCTTTTTGAGTTTACCTTCTTTTTTCTCTACAGTTACGCCCGGCCAGTTACCGACGAACTGATTGGAACCCGTGAGAGCGTTGAAGAGTGTTGTCTTACCGCTGTTCGGGTTACCCGCCAACGCGATCTTTATTTCATTACTTGCCATTTATAATTATTCCTCCATTCAATATCACTCAACTTCAATCATATCGGCGTCATTTTTCCGGAGAGATAATTCATAACCTCTTACAGTAACTTCAACAGGGTCACCAAGAGGTGCCACCTTGCGGACATAAATCTCAACGCCTTTGGTAATGCCCATGTCCATGATCCTGCGCTTTACGGCGCCTTCACCGTGGAGCTTCACGACCTTTACGGTCTGTCCGATCTTTACTTCCTTTAATGTCTTCATATATTCCTCCTCTAAATTAATAACGGACTGATCAGACCATGATCTTCATGGCCATATCCTTGTTTAATGCGATACGTGATTCCTTTACCTTGAGGATGACGCTGCCGTCATTAACGTTTATCAGGGTAACGAGCCCGCCGGGAACGATACCGAGATTCTCAAGATGGAGTTTTACTTCGGGATTTCCGCCGACCTTTCTTACGATCATTTCCTCGCCGCAGTCGGCAACTGTAATAGGCATCATGTCTACCTCTCTGTCTGTGTGGAAACTGA
The DNA here is from genome assembly GCA_902776845.1 of Oscillospiraceae bacterium. GTDB lineage: Bacteria > Bacillota > Clostridia > Saccharofermentanales > Saccharofermentanaceae > Saccharofermentans. The sequence continues at coordinate 158 of CACYRM010000161.1, read as the reverse complement.
CAAATTGTAAAAAACGATTTACAAATGTTAGCCACAACTAATTAGTCTCGGCTAACATTATATCTATCATTCGTTATTCTGCAAGAGGAATTTCGAAAAAAGTCAATCTGCACAAGGCTTTCAAGAAAAACAGACAACTTTTGTGTTGACAGGTTAGA
>CACYRM010000160.1 GCA_902776845.1 Oscillospiraceae bacterium | reverse complement strand
TGCTGCGGGAGGGCTGTTATGCTGAAGGATGGACAGATAGTTTTCGACGGGTGTATAAATGAAGCAATGACAAGAGAAAATCTTCTGATGATATATGATTACGATGTGGCATCTTACATTACTGAATAATAAACTATAAGATAAAAGTGATCTTAAAAGATCCGGGGAGGGGCAAAAGAAATGGGTAAAACCAAGGCTAAGAAGAAAAGGACATTTAAGCAGTTCCTGAAGGACAAGGATATCGAGATATCCCTGAAGAAGTATTTTGTTGATGCTATGGGCGGAATGGCCCAGGGCCTGTTTGCTTCGCTCCTTGTCGGAACGATCCTTTCAACGGTCGCCAAGTATCTGGGAATGGTCGATAACGGTTTAGTAAAGATCATAGCTGACTTTATCGCTCAGGCGGGATCCCTTGCTTCGGCTGCGACCGGTGCCGCAATAGGCGTCGGAATAGCTGCGGCCCTTAAAGCTCCCATGCTCGTTATGGCGTGTGCTGCCGGTGTAGGTTTCTTTGCGAACTCATATCCTGGAGATCCTTATGCGGCAGGTCCTTTAGGCGTGTTTGTTGCCGTTATCTTCGCTGTCGAGTTCGGTAAGATGGTTTCAAAAGAAACCAAAGTCGATATCCTCGTTACTCCTCTTACGACAATAGGCGTAGGTCTTCTTGTAGCATTCTTCACATGCCCGGGAATCGCGATTGCAATGAACTGGCTTGGCAATTTTATCAATAACGCGACACAGCTCCATCCTTTCGCTATGGGTATAGTTATTTCCGTTGTTGTAGGCATCATCCTTACGCTGCCGATATCCTCCGCCGCTATCTGCGCTTCGATAGGAATCGCCGGTATCGCCGGCGGTGCGGCCCTTGCAGGGTGCTGCGCGCAGATGGTCGGATTCGCAGTCGCTTCCTACAGGGAAAACAAATGGGGCGGCATCATATCCCAGGGACTCGGCACATCGATGCTCCAGATGCCTAATATCGTAATACATCCCCAGATCTGGATCCCCGCGACACTTGCTGCCGCTATAACGGGTCCTATGGCTACGATGATATTCAAGCTTGAGTGCAACGGCGTGTCCGCCGGTATGGGTACCTGCGGTCTTGTAGGACCTATCGGATGCTTCTCGGCTATGTCCGAATCCGGCACATTAACTCCTATGGCCTGGATCGGAATGGCAGTTGTATGCATCATCGCTCCTGCGGTACTTTCACTCATTTTCAGTGAGATCATGCGTAAACTCGGCTGGATAAAGAACGGATACATGAAGCTCCAGAGCTGAATAATTAACTCATATAGAGGTTTCATATGGATGTAAGACTTGAGCACCTCACAAAGATCTTCCCGAGCAGGGATAAAAAGGGCAGTGAAGTTGTTGCCGTTAATGACTTTAACTTTACGATCCCCGAAGGCAAGCTGATAGGTCTTTTGGGACCATCCGGCTGCGGTAAGAGCACGATGCTCTACATGATCTGCGGTCTCGAGAATCCGACCTCGGGAAAGATCTACTTCGGCGATGAGGATGTCACCGGCATTCCCTCAGAAAAGCGCGGAGTCGGACTGGTGTTCCAGAATTACGCTCTTTATCCGCATCTTACGGTAAGACAGAATATAACTTTTCCTCTCGAAAACCTTAAGGGAGAGGAAAAGCTTACAAAAGAACAGCGTAACCAGAAAGCCCTTGAAGTTGCAAAGCTCGTTCAGATCGACGGCCTGATGGACAGGAAACCCGGTGAGATGAGCGGAGGACAGCAGCAGAGAGTCGCTATCGCAAGAGCTCTTGTAAAGATGCCTAAGGTGCTTTTAATGGATGAGCCTTTGTCCAATCTTGACGCGAGACTGAGACTTCAGACAAGGGAAGAGATCAGAAGGATCCAGAAAGCCACCGGTATAACGACCATATTCGTTACCCATGACCAGGAAGAGGCAATGAGCATCTCTGACCTTATAGTTGTTATGAAGGACGGTGTCTTCCAGCAGATGGACCAGCCGCAGAAGGTCTATGATGATCCCGTAAATCTCTTTGTCGCAAAATTTCTCGGAACTCCGGCGATCAATGTTTTCGAGGCCGACGTGAAAGATAAGAAGCTTTATATCGGTGAAGACATGGTCATGGATAAGGTTAACGTCAAGGACGGACCGGTATGGTGCGGCATTAGGCCCGAAGGTTTTATCCTTGATGAGAACGGCGCGCTGAAGTGCAGTCTCACAGGCGTCGACGTCATGGGCCGTGACACGAGCATCGTATCAACGAATCCGAAGATGACAGGCCTTTCGATCCGCTCGATCATAAGCGCGGAGGACCTTAAGTTAACATCAAAGGATACTGTCAGATTCAATATCAAGAGATCGAAGACACTTTTGTTTGATAAGGAGTCAGAGGCAAGGATCTGTTATGACTAAGAGCGGTGTCAGGAAAGAGGGAATAAAGGGCACGCTTACCGGATGGCTTTATCTGGCTCCCGCGCTTGCGTTCCTGATATTCTTCATGGTCTATCCTCTGATAGATGTTTTCATCTATTCGTTCGAGGAGGGCTATAATTCCGCGTCCCAGACCTACTTCGGAATAGGCGGATATAACTATTCCTACGTCTTAAGGGACCCTTACTTCCTTCAGGCTGTTAAGAATACCTTTATCCTGGTTATCTTTACGGTCCCTATATCAACCGTTCTCTCCCTGCTTATAGCGCTTGCACTTAATTCGATCGATAAGCTCAGGAAGCTTTTCCAGACGGTCTACTTCCTCCCGTATGTAACAAATACACTTGCGGTTGGTCTTGTATTCATGATCCTGTTCCGCAAGACTCCTTATACCGACGGACTTATCAATCTGCTTATAAAAGCATTCGGTATGTCTCCCGTGGACTTCATCGAAGGCCCTTACTGGGCAAAGATGCTTGTCCTTTGCATCTATGTTATCTGGATAGTCATGCCGTTCAAGATCCTTATCCTGACTTCTGCTCTGGCATCGGTCAATCCGGTCTATTACAAGGCCGCGAGGATCGACGGCACATCAAAGCCCCGCATATTCTTCAGGATCACACTTCCCATGATCTCGCCGATGATCTTTTATCTTGTCATCACGGGATTTATCGGTGCGTTCAAGGCCTACAGCGACGCTGTCGCCATCTTCGGTGTTGACCTCAATGCTTCTGGCATGAATACGATGGTTGGTTATGTATATGACATGCTCTACGGTGACGGAGGAGGATATCCTTCTTATGCGTCCGCGGCAGCAATTATTCTTTTCGCGATCGTTCTTACTATTACTGTCATAAACCTGATCGTAAGCAGGAAGACTTCAGCTAAAGGTTAAGGAAGGAGGGATATCCGTGGCTAAGAGTCAGGACATAATGAGACTTGAAAGAAACGCGAGACTTGAAAGAAACGCAAAGACAAAGAATGCGGTCTTCAAGACAGTCATGTATATCTTCCTCATATTCTGGGGGCTGGTCGTATTGTTCCCGTTCTATTGGATGCTCCTTTCCTCGATAAAGAGTTATGCCAGCTATATGGGAGAGCGCCTGCCGAAGTTCTACGCTTCCGATCCGACGTTTGACAACTACATCAATGCATTTACCCAGGTGCCACTGGCAAAGTATTTCTTTAACACGATCATATATACGGTGATCACGACGGCTCTTATGATGATCGTTATAGTCTTCTCCGCATATGCGTTCGCAAGGCTTGATTTCAAGGGTAAATCGCTTTTGTTCGTGGGCTTCCTCGCGCTGATGATGATCCCCAACGAACTCGTTATCATCACGAACTTCGTTACCATAACGAACATGAACCTGAGGAATACTTTCCTGGGACTCATACTGCCTTCGGTAACTTCGGTTTTCTATATCTATCTGCTTAAGGAGAATTTCGAGCAGGTTCCCGACGAGCTTTACTATGCGGCAAAAGTCGACGGCACGTCCGATATCAAATATCTGTTCAAGGTAATGATCCCCGTATGCCGTCCGACGATAATCACGGTCATA
>CACYRM010000159.1 GCA_902776845.1 Oscillospiraceae bacterium | reverse complement strand
CGATGACTTGGGGCAGTAATAATTTTCACTTAAAAGCGGAATTAGTTTCATATAACAATCTGTGGCTATTTACCAGCTTGTGACTGATATTTATAAATCTCCGAAATGAATATATCATATCGGCTCTTTAAGGGCACTAGCCTTATGCCTCTACCTGATATAATTCAGGCTGCTTTTATCTTGATTATCTGTTCTCCTGTCTTGATGGGAATTGCTCTTGTGTCACCCAACTTCATCATCTGATATGCAGCATTTACGTCTGCGTTAATGAAGATCCCGCGGTTACTCTTAAATAATCCTCGTTCTATCCTTCGTGTCTTGTCATAGTAAGTTCTGGTTGGCTTTTCTCCGTCAAGATAACTCGTTCCGCTTGTGTAACTCTCACGTACAGTTTTTACCTCTATGCCTTCAAGTCGTGCTTTGTATGTGATCATGTCCGTAAGTGTCTTATACGGTATGGATACAAAGTTCTGGTTTGTTATGTTTCCCATGTGTACTTTCTGTTTCCATCCGTGATTGGAACCTATCACTATGAGTCCGACACCTGACGAGACGGCCATGTTAACTATCTTCCTGCTGGCCTTGTGCATGTAGTCTTTTACCTTGCGGTTCCTTTTTGCCGTAAGTTTATTCAGCCTTTTGGTCCTGTGCTTTCCGTTATATACTTTTGCCTCCTTCTGCGTATGCGCTCTTGCCTTGTTGTAGTACTGGTTTATCGATTTCAGCGGTTTCCCGTTGATTATCACAGGTCTGTCTTCGGAATCCCATGCGGCTGCTATGAGATTGTTTACTCCCAGGTCTATTCCCATGACCTTTGTCCCTCTTGCAGTCTTTTCCTCTTTCTCATACATCAGACTGATAAGGACAGAATCCTTGAACGTCTTTATCCTTATCTGTCTGACTGAACTGTGTCTTGCACGTATGTGTATACCACTGAGGAACTTGGGCATGATTACATTACCATCCTCATCCACTTTGAAGTTCTGGCTGGTGATAACAAGAGAACCTCTTCCTGTCTTCGGGTCAAGATATCCCGGCACGTGTGGATGCTCATTGAACTTCTTCGAATCTTTCCAGTATTCTGCTGTCGCCCTGTAGAACGACTTCCACTCTCTGCATTTCTCCTGTATGCATATCTGACTGCATGTCGCATATGGAACGTCCTTATATACTTCCGTTCCTTTCAGATACCAGCTAAGGAAATATGCATCGGCTATATATCCGTTATCGGCATCGATATAGCGTAATCTCTTACTCTCAGAGCGAGATGCATTGTATTCCGTTATGCCGTTGTTTATCGCTCTGATGAGTTCATCTTCCCACTCTTCAAGTGCTTTACCGTTCTTTATCTTCGTATGGATGCGGTAACATTGCTTTATCAGGTAGTTGACGCTGTTGGAAAGGTTCTTCACTTTATAGCAGTAACCGTCTATCTCGTGAAGAAGCTTCTTATTGTTATGTTTCTTTATCCTGTGTTCTTCCGAGAGTATCATGTTACATGCCCCTTATCTCTATGTGACGAATGAAAGCGGCGGTCTTGCCGATATATCGCTGTTATGTACTGTCAGCCTTCTGCTCAGTATCTGTACGAACATCAGGCTTATGTTTTCCGTCTTGCTTCTTTTGTTGTTTGCTATCAGGTTATTCCAGATGATGTAATGCTCCAGATGTTTGGTCGATACTCCGTAAAACCTGTCGATAAAGCTTTTCAATGAACTGTGGTATGCATTGATGCGTTGGATACCGTAAGTAGTGCCATTCACAATGGTTATTCGTTTATCTGTATCTGTCTGTATCAGTCTGATAGCTTTGTTTCTTGCCAAAAGCCGGTATGCTTTCTCGTTATCAGTACACAGCACTGCTGAAGGAGAGACAATACCGCTGAACACGTCTATCAGGCATTCCGTACTTACCTTGCCAAGCTTAACGGGTTTTGCGAACGCGATCCCTTCAACATCAACGGCACAGGGAACACACACCTTTTCTGATGACAGACCTTTCCTGTGCATGTCATTTCCTCTCTTATGTGCTTTCCTGGGCATTATGAACTGTCTGCTATTTTTATGGTTACCCTTGTAGGAAACGTTAAAGAATGTCTCATCGGCTTCAACTGTTCCGTCAAGACATACTCTGTCAGTTACTTCCTGCAGAGCATCCAGAATCTTATGCCGCCAGTAAAAAGCTGTTGTTACCGATATGGAACACTCTTCAGCAGTTTCCTTAAGCGTCTTTTTATCCGACATGCATTTCAGATATTGAGCCCAAACACTCAAATCCTTTCTAGTACCAGAAGTAACGGAGCAGGAACTCGGTATAAATGACTTCTTGCAATCACGGCAGAGGAAACGCTGAACACCGTCTTTACGCTTTCCGTTTTTAACAACATGAGAACCTTCACAATAGATGCATGTATTACCATCGGCAATACGTGTTTCGATAAGAAAGTCCTGAATGTTATCCTCTTGTACATTTATATTGTTGGAAAGGGTCGTATAGAACACGATTCGGTCAGTAAAGGACAATTTCTTATATGCAGCAAAGACTTCCTTCAACTCTGACATCGTACGGGCTCCCTCCAAAAAACAAACAAACGTTCTATGCATATAATAGAACTAGAACAAATGTTTGTCAACTGCAGAATTTAAAAGAGCCATACTATTTTATATCACAAGGATTTTTTATAAATATTATAGCCGCGTGTTATAATCTTTTTATCAGGGGATGGAAGGATATAGATATGATTTACGATCCTGAGAACAGAGAAGTATATTTCAGCACTGAAATGATCCAGAGCGAAGCGGATGCAAATGCCAGCTACGAGCATTTCAAGGCATATCAGCAGGAGTGCATCAAAAATCCCGGCACGATGTTCAAGAATCAGATGCGTGATGCTGACGGTGTTCCGGGCAATGCGAAAACCGCTATCGGTGTAATCATATCCGTAGCATTTATTGTGTGCATCATCGCAGCCGTCCTTTGCATTCCAATAAAGAAATACGAGTATATCCCGTGGATAATCGGCGCGCTCATGATCTTTCTCGGCGTTACCCCGTTCGTGCAATCTAATCCTCAAAAAGCCAGCGGTTTTAGTGAGAGTGTGCTCTGCCAGCGTATCGGAGGCGCCATATCGCTGCTCGGCGCGGCAGGACTTATCGCAGTTCATTTTCTTTATCCCAAATTCGGCTGTTTCTATTGATTTTAATGAGAAAATTAAGTATTATATAAATAGAGAACTATCTCATTAACATATTATAACATAAAATTCGGTGAAATAAATGAAAATCTTTAAGAAGATCGCAATTTATTATTTAATATCCGCTTTGCTTATCTCTTCGGCCGTATCCTCCGCGCCCCGCGCCTCCGCCGCCCCTGAGCTTACGCTGAACTGCGGCGCCGCTGTTTTGGCCGATATGGACACGGGAACGGTTCTTTATTCGGTAAATCCCGACGCAAAGATGTATCCCGCGAGCCTTACTAAAATAATGACAGCCATCGTAGCTCTCGAAGCGTGTCAAAACGGAAAGGTCTCCTTTTCGGACAACGTCACCTGTTCTCCGAACCTCTATTCGGATATAGACGAGGACGCAAGCACGCTGAACCTTGCGGTGGGTGAGATATTGAGC
>CACYRM010000158.1 GCA_902776845.1 Oscillospiraceae bacterium | reverse complement strand
GAGAAATCTCGGTGAATCGGAAGGGATCTCGGAAAGACCCATCATGGAACAGCCGATGACGGCATCAAGCTTATCTGCAAGCTTAACGATATCTTCGCCAAGCTCAGTCCTTACAGCACCGCCGCCGAAATAGATATAAGGTCTCTTGGATTCCTTAATGAGCCTGACTGCTTTTTCGATCTCTTCATCTCCGCAGCAGGGGATCGGCTCAGGCTTTGTCACAGGCTGTTTCTTGAAATCGAAAACAGCCTCCTGGACATCCTTCGGGATATCGATGAGGACAGGTCCGGGACGTCCGGTCTGTGCGAGTTCAAATGCCTTACGGACCACATCAGCAAGCTTTGAAACCTTGTGTACAAAGAAGTTGTGCTTCGTGATAGGAAGAGTGATGCCGGTGATATCGATCTCCTGGAATGAATCTCTTCCGATCATGGAATTTCTAACGTTTCCCGTAATGGCTACAAGAGGGATCGAATCAAGATATGCCGTTGCGATTCCGGTGACAAGATTGGTCGCACCGGGACCTGATGTCGCGATTACGACACCAGTCTTTCCGGTGGCTCTTGCATAACCGTCTGCGCTGTGAACGGCACCTTCCTCGTGAGCGGTCAGGATATGCTTGATCTTATCCTGCTTGTCGTAGAGCTTATCGTAGATATCTACGACCATTCCGCCCGGAAAACCGAACACGGTATCAACACCTTGTTCTATCAAGGTCTCGACAAGTATCTGTGCTCCGGTCATCTTCATGCTAAATCACCTCTTAATGATCCTTTTCCCAAACCGTTCAAACTACCTGGCACGCAGACACAACCTGCTTTGCACCAACGCTGTTTGTGACAATGATAATGTAATAGCCCGGTTTGATGTGTTCTTCGTTATCGAAGGAGATAACATACTTGTCACCTTCCTTCTTGATCTTTGCCTTGCCGGCCTTTACAGCAGAAGAGAATTCTCTTTGTGAGAACATATTGTCTTCACTGTAGTAATACGCATAGGAATACTCCTCATCCGTATTCTTCACTACTTCGATCTTCAGTGAAATATTCTTGGTGTCCTTATAGTAGACAGAATCCGATTTGATCTTGTTGTTTGAAGATACAAAGTCACATGTAGCGCCGTTGAAAGGTGAATCGGCATCGTATGTAACAACTGTTCCGACCATATAGGAAGCATCTGTAGTGCCCTTATCGAAATTGCTGTCACCACCTCTTACACTTGGATCGATATCAGCTGCGGGCTTTCCTTCTCTTAACTGAAGTCTGAAGTCATTGTTGTAAACGTCATAGATATCGAATCCGATATAGCCCTTTACATCGCCGTAATCAACGTTGGAATACAGGTAAAGCTTTACAGCTTCCTCGTAAGATACTACCTTGCCCTTACCAAGCTTCTCGTAATTCATTGTCTTGGTCGTTGAATCGTAATACTCACGGAGGAATACGATCTTATCGGTATCAGTAAACTGCATGCCCTGGTTTGCATCGAACTTATCTTCGAGGATATCTGCATAGTAGTATCCGATGATCTCTCCGTTCGGTTTATCAGAGCTTGATGCGATAACAATATATGCTGTCTTGTCATTTACCAGTGCTTCTGCAGCAAGGTACTTCTTCCATGAACCGTCATCTGCAACCTCATACTTAAGGCACTCGCAGGTGACAAATCCGAATTCGTTGAAATATACCCACTTCGTCGGGTTCTGGAGAATGATGTAATTATTCTTATCTACCTCATACTGGTTGTCGGAACCGAGATAGAAGATCTTTGTCTTTTCCTCAGGCATTGTATAAGCAAGCGTTACCTTGACTTCACGGATGACCTTCCAGTCATCTTCTTCGAGCTTGATAGCTTCATAAGTGCCCATGTTTACAACGAGGTTGGAAATATCATAGACATTACCTGACTTGATCTGTCCTGCGTCAGCCGGCTTGATATACCAGTCACCTGCAGAATCTGTCATGCCAAGGATATAGAGTTCCTTACTTACGAACTTATCGTAGAAAACGATGGTCGTATCGTGGTAACCCAATGTCTTGAATGTGATTCTTGCCTCATTGTAATACTGGGGATAGAGATAAGGTGCATATGTTGTCATGCCGTGTGCATATGTGTAAGAGTTGTTGCTCTCAGTAAATACGCAGTTGCCGACTTCGTTGATGAGCTTACTTGCTGTCTGCTCGATTTCCTTATCACCGCAGTTGATATACTTGCTTGCAAGAGTTGTAAGGTCAACAGAGTCTGTGGATTCGAATGAACCGCAGGCTTCTCTTAACTGTACATATTCAGCATATCCGTTGTTCTCGAAAACCCGCTTGTCGAGAGCTGCGATAAATTTCTCATAAGCCTGCAGAACTTCATTGATGTTATCTGTGTCGATAGCAGACATACATGTATCGATACCGTAGTAACCGGTAGCGTTCTGTGTAGCTTCGATATTGTCCATGTAATCTCTTACGATGTACTCACTGTAGTCTTTTGCAGTACCCTTGAAATCCTTGCCGATATAATTAAGGAAGTTGGTATAGTTGATGCCTACATCATAGTAAGCACTTCCCCATGTAGGGCTCTCTGCAGCAACGATGTACTCTGTATAAGGATCCAAAGCCTTTGCGACTTCAAGTGAACCCATAAGGCATGCATTGAAGATGATCGTCTCGTACTGGATATCAGCAGTTCTGATTGCGTCAGCGATCTCGATCTCAGTGAGCTTACCGTCGTGGAGCTCATCCTGACCGAATCCCAAAGGTACTCCGCCGCCGTGGTCCCACATTACGAGGATATAGTTCTCAGCAGGATACTTCTCTTTCGCGAACTTGAGGAAATCCTGCAATGTCTGCTGCTCGACCATGCTTACGTCACCAAGGTTCTCGAGCTCCTTGATATTGCCGTTCTGGATTACAAAACGCTGGCATGCGCCGTCCTGCATGTATGAATTCTGGAAATCCTTGCATCCGCCTGTCTGGAGAACGACATTAACGTCCTTGCCGGGCTGTGCTGCCATCATCTCCTTAACGTCAGCAGAAAGGTTAGCGCCGTTGGATTCAAGGTCTGTTCCGATCGCATATACCATGATCGTTCTCTTGGCCTTGTCTGAAGCGGGTTCTGTATCTGTAGGATCGTCAGTTGATTCCGTTGTAGTCTTCTTCGTGTGTGTAGGTGTAGGAGTTGCTATGCTGTTTACAGCGAAAACAATACCTACGACGATAGCAGCAAGAAGAACAAAACCACCGACTGAAAGGCCGATGATAAGACCTGCCTTGCCCTTCTTTTTCTTCGGAGCCTCAGTACCTGCAGCAGGAGCAACAGGTGCGGGTGTAGGCATAGGTGTGCCGATAGGTCCGAAAGCAGATTCCGGCGCAGGTGCAGGTGCAGGAGCCGGTGCAGGTGCAGGTGCGGGTGCTGCTGCAACAGGTGCAGGTGCGGGCGCTGCTTCTACAGGTGCCGGTGCAGGCGCGGGAGCAGGAGCTGCTTCTACGGGAGCCGGTACAGGTGCAGGCTCAACGGGAGCAGGAACAACTGCGGGTGCAGGCTCGACCGGTGCAGGTGCTGCCTGCTGCCAGAGATGGGATACATCAGATCCGCATCCGCCGCAGAATTTCTGATTCTCATTCAGTTCTTTTCCACAATTTGGACAATGCATTTTCTACCTCTCTTATTCTTATGTGTTTCCAA
>CACYRM010000157.1 GCA_902776845.1 Oscillospiraceae bacterium | reverse complement strand
ATATAACGCATGTTCAATTAATCGGAAGGCAAATAACCATGAAGACAGAATATAAATGGACAGATGGAAATGATAAAGATTTCCGGAAGTTTTATCTTAAGACTGAGGAATTCTACAGCAGTATAGTCGGAGGCCGGAAGAACCGTGAAGCGTTTATTCCGCATAACATCTCGGAGAGCATATCCACTGTTCTGATTGCTTCTGTATCTGGTGTTGCTGTAGGATGTGCCGGATTAAAAGCATATTCGGATTCTGATGTTGAGATCAAGAGAGTCTGGGTAGATCCCGAATTCAGAGGCAACCACATACACATATCTACTGCCATGATGGATTCACTTGAGGAAAAGGCTGTGGAACTCGGATTCAAACGGGCCATCCTCCAGACAAGGCCGCAGATGGAAGAGGCTGTGCATTTATACACAAAACGCGGTTACGTGCTGACAGATAACTATCCGCCTTATGACAAGCTTGAAGGAGCGATATGTTTCGCGAAGGAATTATGATGGTCAGACCGGAAAACGAACAGCATATTCAGACAATATCTTCCATTTGTCCGAAATATGCAATCTGCTACATTTAACCCTATGCGGTTTATGCTATACTCCACGATAGAATAACGGTTAAGGACAGCGAAACGGAGGGCTGTTTTTTGAAGATCGATCCGACAGTAAAAAAAGAGACGATATATGTATGTGTTGTCACTTTGATCCTTAGTATGATGATGGAGTCAGTATTCCTGATCATAAGGCATTGGCAGCTTACTGTCCTGTTCGGAAATCTTGTCGGAGCAGGCGTAGGGATCCTGAATTTCTTTCTCTTGGGTCTGTCTGTCCAAAAGGCGGTAAAAAGCGAGGAGAAGAGGGCAAAAGATATCCTTCGCGCCTCTCACGCTTTAAGATACGCTCTTATGGCTATTCTGGTCGTAACAGCCGTACTCATCCCTTCTGTCTTTGATATGTGGGCAACACTGATATCTCTGCTTTTCGCGACCGTTGCCGTATATACGAGGGCAATATTCAATAAAGACAGGAAAAACGGCAGTATAAGTGCGGAAACAGCTGCAGATCAGCCTGATATCGAAGGAGGAGAGGAATAATGAGCATTGTGTATCTCATTCTCTGCATCCTTTCGATGGCGGCTGCCATAGCGGTCAAGGTTATGTTTGTGCCTGCATCTGACGGTATCGACATATCAGGAGCACATGTATTCTTTACCGTTAGGATGCCTATACAGGATCTTCCGATCACGGAAGCACAGGTCAATTCCTGGTGTGTGATACTTGCCGTAATGTTCCTGTGCCTTTTCCTTACGACGGGTCTTAAGACACGTAACATTTCCATAAGGCAGATGCTCGCGGAATGGATAGTGGAGAAGGTGACGGGTCTTGTAAGGACAAACATGGGAGAATACTTTGAGGGTTTTGCGCCTTTTATAGCAGCAATTTTGGGCCTTTCCGGCTTCTCAAGCCTCTCATCGCTTTTGGGGCTCTTCCCGCCGACATCTGATATCAACATCATTGCTGGCTGGGCGATACTTGTATTCTTCCTGATCACGTACTACAAGATGAAAGCCGGCCCCTGGATCTACCTTAAGAGCTTTGGTCAGCCACAGCCGCTTTTGGCTCCGCTTAACATCATAAGTGAGGTCGCTACCCCGATATCGATGGCATTCAGACATTACGGAAACGTCTTATCCGGTTCGATCATATCGGTACTCATTGCAGTAGGACTTACCAAACTGTCTCACAGCCTGTTCTCGTTCCTGCCGGGTGCGCTTGCCGATTTCCCTTATCTGAGGATAGGTATTCCGGCTGTGCTGTCGATCTATTTTGATCTGTTCTCGGGATGTCTCCAGGCTTTTATCTTCGCAATACTTACCATGCTTTATGTGGCAGGAGGGTTCCCTGCTGAGGAATATGCCGCAAGGAAAAAGAAAAGACAGGAACGTGCCGCAGCCAAAGCAGCATGTTCACATACCGCAGGAAAGAATGCGGAGCTTTAAGATACAAACAACATACGGAGGTATTTAAATATGTTGGAACTTGCAATCGGAATCATCTTAGGTGGATGTGCTCTCGGTGCAGGCTGCGCCATGATCGCCGGTATCGGTCCCGGTATCGGTGAGGGACATGCAGTTGCAAAGGCCTGCGAAGCTAGTTACTTCAACAATGCTCATGGGTTGCGCCGTCGCAGAGACAACGGGTCTTTATGCGCTCGTTATCGCTATTCTTTTGATCTTTGTTGCGCCCGGAAGATTCGTGGATATCCTTTTGAAAGCGATCGGTCGCTGAAACGGAGTCTGACACATGCAGGATCTGGATATTATTTCGATAAATATCTGGCATATAGTCATCTCGCTGGCGAACCTCGTAATACTTTTCCTTATACTCAAAAAGCTTCTTTTCAAGCCTGTAAAAAAGATCGTCGACAAGAGGCAGAAAGAACTTGAGGCGGAATACTGCAAGGCCGAGAAAACACAGGCGGAGGCCGATGCAATAAAAGCTGAGTGGGAAGGTAAGATGGCGACAGCGGAAGCTGAGGCTGACAAGATCATAAGCGATGCCGTCGAACGTGCGGACAGCCGTAACGAGGTCATGCTCTATGAATCCCGTGAGAAAGCCGATCAGATCATCCGTAAAGCAAAAGCTGATATCGAACGCGAGAGGAAAGATTCAAGAGAAACGATCAAGAAAGAGATCGTTGACGTATCCCAGGCTCTTTCCGAGCAGATCATCGGACGTGAGATCAACATGGATGACCATCGCGACCTGATAGACAGAGCCATCGACAGAATAGGTGAACAGCAGTGACTAATGTAGGAAGAGAATATGCGATCGCATTATTCGAGGCCGCCTATGAAGACGGTTCACTTGATGCTGTAAGAGATGATCTCACAGAGATCAGAAAACTGCTTAAAAAAGAGCCGGATTACATCTCTTTCCTGATGAATCCGGGGATACCCAAGGAAGAAAGGCTTGATTCATTGTCCGAAGCTTTTGAGGACAATGTTGAGCAACTGCTTTATTCGTTCCTTGCGGTAATGACCACAAATAATCATCTGAATGAATTCTTTACCGCTGCAAAAGAATTCGAGAAGATGTATGAAGATTATAAGAAGATGAGTTTTGCCGTTATTACAAGTGCGGTCAAACTGACTGATGAGGAAAAAAGAAAGATCGTGACACGCTTAAGAAAGGTTACGGGAAAAGCAATCTTTCCGGTATACAAGATCGATCCGTCAATTGTCGGCGGAATTACCATAACCTGCGACGGAAAGTTCTTTGACGGAAGTGTTGTCAGGAATCTTAAGAACATAAAGGAAGCGATATCGTAATGGCTGGAAAACCTGAAGAAATAAGCAATATCATCAAAGAGCAGATCCGCAATTACAAAACGCGTGTAGACATGGGTGAAGTCGGAACTGTCGTATTGGTCGGTGACGGCATAGCCTCCGTATACGGACTCCGTAACTGCATGTCAACAGAACTGCTGGAATTCGATGACGGTTCGGTCGGACTTGCCCAGAATCTCGAGAATGACACTGTCTCTGTAGCGATCCTTTCCGATAAGAATGACATCAGGGAAGGAACCAAGGTTAAGCGTACGGGTACCGTCCTTTCGATTCCTGTAGGCGAAAGCTTCTTAGGCAGAGTCGTAAATCCTCTGGGTGAGCCTATCGACGGCAAGGGTCCCATATTCGGTGAAGCAAGAAGGCCTGTTGAAGCCGAGGCTCCCGGAATCATCGAGAGACAGAGCGTATCAACGCCTCTGCAGACAGGCATCAAAGCCATTGACTCCATGATCCCCATCGGACGCGGTCAGCGTGAGCTCATCATCGGCGACCGTCAGACCGGAAAGACCGAGATCGCGATTGATACGATAATCAACCAGAAAGACAAGAATGTTATCTGTATATACGTTGCCATTGGTCAGAAAGCGACTTCTGTCGTATCCCTGGTCTCGGACCTTGTAAGAGAAGGCGCGATGGCATACACGATCGTTGTTTCCGCAACCGCTGCCGAGAGTGCCCCGGTCCAATACATAGCTCCTTATTCAGGCTGTGCCATGGCCGAGTATTTCAGAGAGCAGGGCAAAGACGTTCTCATCATTTACGATGACCTGTCAAAACACGCAGTCGCTTACAGAGCTCTGTCACTTCTTATCAGGAGACCTCCGGGAAGAGAAGCTTATCCGGGTGATGTTTTTTACCTCCACTCAAGGCTTCTCGAGCGTGCAGCCTGCGTATCTCCGGAGTTTGGAGGCGGATCCATTACCGCTCTTCCCATTGTCGAGACACAGGCAGGTGACGTATCCGCTTATATACCGACAAATGTAATCTCAATTACTGACGGACAGATATTCCTTGAGACAGAGATGTTCCACAGTGGCATCAT
Organism: Oscillospiraceae bacterium; assembly: GCA_902776845.1. Classification (GTDB taxonomy): domain Bacteria; phylum Bacillota; class Clostridia; order Saccharofermentanales; family Saccharofermentanaceae; genus Saccharofermentans. The sequence goes on along the minus strand of CACYRM010000157.1, from coordinate 1,439 downwards.
ACCTGCTATCAATCCGGGTATCTCCGTATCCAGAGTCGGTGGATCTGCGCAGGTCAAAGCGATGAAGAAGGTTTCCGGCGAATTAAAGCTTTTATACTCACAGTACCGCGAGCTTCAGGCTTTCGCACAGTTCGGTTCGGATCTTGATGCAGATACGCGTGCAAGACTACATTTGGGCGAGCGTATCGTGGAAGTGTTAAAGCAGGACCGTAATGCACCTGTTCCTGTCGGAGGCCAGGTTGGAATAATCTATGCGGTTATCAACGGTTATCTCAATGACGTGGCTCTTGGCGATATCAAGAATTATCAGACAAGGCTTTATGAGAAACTCGATCACGAGCATAAAGACTGGATGGTAAGGATCAGCAAGGGCTCCTGGACTGAAGAAGACGAAGAGGAACTTAAAAGCGTCCTTAACAAAATGAGCAAGAAATAAGACATGGGCAAGGATATAAAATCATTAAGGACAAGGATCAAGAGTTTCGGCTCCACATTGCACCTTACGGGTGCGATGGGTCTTGTCGCTTCATCAAAGATAAAGCGAGCGTATGATGCCATGGCTGCCGGCCGTGAGTATTCTGCTGCAATATCCGATGTGACAAGAAGACTTGCCGCCTGTCCCGAATGCAGCAAGAGTCCTTATTTTGGTATTAACCGTCCTAAGGCTGAAGAAGATACTGAAGAAGGTTCTGCACAAAAAGGATGTGTCACGAGACTTATCGTAATAGCAGGTGACAGAGGTCTTTGCGGCGGGTACAACGCCAATGTGTTCAGGACTGTAAGAGATATGGAATATGTTGACATCCACCCCGTAGGAAAGAGAGCTTTCACAAGATACTCTCCTGAGCCTGAAGGGAATCTTGAAGATGATGAGGAACCCTCATATCAGTCTTCTGAATACTACACATATGAGGAAGCCGAGGCTGAAGCCAAGCTTTGCTGTGATGATTTTCTTGCCGGCAGGATCAACCGTGTCGGTATCGTATACAACAGGTACGTCTCTATCATCAGCCAGGTGCCGGATGTTTTCTGGATCCTGCCGATGGAGAGGGGAACTGAAAGATGTGTTGATACGGGCGTTTTCGAACCGTCGCCTGATGAACTGTTCGAAAACATCGTATTGAAATACTTTGCGGCCAAACTGTATGCGCTCGTAAAAGAGAGTTTTGCGTGTGAGGTTGCTGCAAGAAGAATGGCGATGGACAGCGCAAAAAAGAATGCGCAGCAGATGATCGATGATCTGACGCTTGAATATAACAGAGCCCGTCAGGGTGCGATCACTCAGGAGATCACTGAGATCGTAGCCGGCGCGGGAAAGTAGGAGGTTCGTAATGGACAGTAATATCGGAATGGTCGCGCAGGTAATGGGTCCTGTCGTGGACGTAAGGTTTGCTGAAGGGCACCTGCCACCGATCAACAATGCTCTTGAGATCATGATA
>CACYRM010000156.1 GCA_902776845.1 Oscillospiraceae bacterium | reverse complement strand
AGGGCAGCCTTTGTTGTCGTGGAACCGGCATCTATGCCGAGGAATACGGCGCCTTCGGCTTTTGACAGATCGCCTCTCTTTATTTTGTCTTTCGCATGACGCGTTCTGAACTCTTCAAGTTCCTCATCATTTTCAAAAAGCGGCCTCAGATACTTGGTATCCGAGATATCGTCCGGCGAAGCGTTGTCAAGTTTCGATATCAGAGAATCAAGGTCAACAGCTTCTTCTTTATCTGCAAGATATGCGGCGCCTATGGCAACGAAGAACTTTGCATTGTCAGGAAACACGACATCCTCGTCCTTAAGATCAAGAGTCTCTATGAATCTTTTCCTGAGTTCGGAAAGGTATTCCAGCGGTCCGCCGAGGAAGGCGACCTTACCTTTGATCGGATGTCCGCATGCAAGTCCGGATATCATCTGATTTACTACAGCCTGAAAGATGGATGCAGCAATATCAGCTGTCTTCGCGCCGTCATTAATAAGAGGCTGTATGTCAGTCTTTGCAAAAACCCCGCATCTTGAAGCGATCGGATAAATGATCTTATGATCCTTTGCTGCTTCATTCAGTCCCGAAGCGTCGGTATTGAGAAGAACCGCCATCTGGTCAATAAAGGCTCCCGTGCCGCCGGCGCATGTGCCGTTCATCCTCTGTTCCACAGTTGAACCGTAAAAGGTGATCTTTGCATCCTCACCGCCCAGCTCAATGGCTACGTCAGTCTCAGGTATGAGTTCTTCCACAGCCCTGCTGCACGCAATTACTTCCTGCTCAAATCTGATGCCGAAAAGATCCGCAAGCGAAAGACCGCCGGATCCGGTTATCACCGGTCTGACGGACAGGTTACCTTCAAGATCCCTGAGCTCTTTTATAAGCTCACCGGCCTTTTCAAAGACATTCGACATATGACGCTCGTACTTTGAATACACGATATTATTATCGTCATCAAGCAGTACAAGCTTTACAGTTGTTGATCCTACGTCTATTCCAAGTCTGACCATTTTTCCTTTTTTTACTGCCCTGACAGCAGTTTGAGTTTATATTTTCCCTTTACCCTTATAAAAGTAATCCGGGCAGACCGTAAGCCGGGTTCTGTATCTGACGATCATCCATCTTGGACTGCAGTTGCCTGCAGCCTCATGCGACATACCTTCGGGCGGGTACGGGCCGCACCACAAAATGCCCTTTTTGTCTTGCTCCGGATGGGGTTTACACGGCAGCTGTGTCTCCACAGCCCCGGTGAGCTCTTACCTCACCATTTCAACCTTACCACGGCATTACCCGTTTCGGCGGAATGTTTCTGTTGCACTTTCCCTACAGTTACCTGCGGCGGACGGTTTCTGTTGCACTTTCCCTACAGTTACCTGCGGCGGACGTTATCCGTCATCCCTGCCCTGCGGAGCCCGGACTTTCCTCATGCGTAAGCACGCGATCGCCTGGTCTGCCCAAAATACTGCTATATTATAATCAAGTTCAAAAAGTTTTCAACGAGTTAACGGCTTTTTCTTCAAGTTTTATCAGATAGTCATGATCCTCTCTGATCTTATTAATGATATCCCTGTGCTCTTCTGCGCCTGCGCTGAGATTTGACTCCTGTTCTTCAAGGCTTCCTATCTTCCAGCGTATCCTGTTAAGTGCCAGTTCCGGATCTGCCGTTACTATCCCTTCAGGATATTTCCAGCGTATGTCGTCCTCAGGATACGGAGCTTCCCTCAGCGTAAATCCGCACGGTACGGCTGTGATGATCTCGCAGGCGAACTTTCCCTCTTCCGCAAGATTTTCGCTTTCTATATCCCAGCCGTGAGTATACAGATAATACCTCAGTGTGCCTGAATGCTTTCTCGGCTGAAGAATGAGTCTTCCGAAGCTCCTGCTCTTCTGTTCATCATCTGCAAGTATGCTCTTTATGGTATGTCCTCCGAGTCCTGCAATGATGATCTCATCGACTTCACCGGCTTCAATGGTCTGGAGACCGTCACCGATGCGGAAATCCGATTCGCTTACTTTGTCATCTAGGTGAACTGCCGCAAATGTTTCCTTTGCTTTTGCAAGCGAACCTTCGCTGATATCCGACATTATGACGTGAGGGGATCTTCCCTCTTTCATTAAAAGCATAGGGACGTATCCATGATCCGTCCCTATATCGGCGATGCTGTGCCCGTCGATCACATTATTTGCCAGTGCGTATATCCTTTTGCTGAGTCTCATTACTCAAGATAGTCACGCAGCTTCTTGCTGCGGCTCGGATGTCTGAGCTTGCGGAGAGCCTTTGCCTCGATCTGACGTATCCTCTCACGGGTAACGTTGAACTCTCTGCCTACTTCTTCAAGTGTGCGCGGACGTCCGTCATCAAGGCCGAATCTGAGGATCAGAACCTTCTTTTCCCTTTCGCTCAGAGTATCGAGCACCTCGCGAAGCTGCTTCTGAAGCATGGAGTATGCTGCAGCGTCGACCGGTGAAGGAATGTCCTCATCAGGTATGAAGTCGCCGAGGTGGCTGTCTTCTTCCTCGCCGATAGGTGTTTCGAGCGATACCGGATCCTGACTGATCTTCTTGATCTCTCTTACCTTTTCTACGGAGATACCCATCTCCTTGGCGATCTCTTCGCTGGTCGGCTCACGTCCGTATTCCTGCAGAAGCTGTCTTGAGATCCTGATCAGCTTGTTGATCGTCTCGACCATGTGTACCGGGATACGGATGGTACGGGCCTGATCGGCTATGGATCTTGTTATGGCCTGTCTGATCCACCATGTCGCATAAGTAGAGAACTTATATCCCTTGGTGTAGTCAAATTTTTCAACAGCTTTGATCAGACCGAGGTTTCCTTCCTGAATGAGGTCGAGGAATGAAAGACCTCTGTTCAGATATCTTCTTGCGATACTTACTACAAGTCTGAGATTGGACTCGCAGAGTTTCTTCTTGGCTTCTTCATCTCCCTGCTCTATCCTGATTGCCAGATCTCTCTCCTCATCAGCAGTGAGCAGAGGGACTTTGCCGATTTCCTTGAAGTACATCCTGACCGGATCGTCTGTCGGGATGTTCTTTGCGGAATCGCTTACTTCGATCTCGCCTGACGATTTGATAATGACTCCGCTCTTCTTTTCGTCTTCTTCATCGTTGAGCAGATCATCCTCTTCAAGTTCAAGCTCGAGGATCTCATCATCATCAACGTCATCATCTTCGAGCTCGCTTGCGTTCGGCTCTCTCGTTTCGAGAATACTGATGTTCTTGCTTTCAACGAGGTCATAGATCTCTTCAAGGGCATCCTTGTCAAAATTAGAATCGGAGATCATAGCGTTGATTTCACTATAAGTGATCTCATTGCCGGTCATCTTCGCGGCCTCGATTATCATATTGGCCGCTTCTTCTGTCTTTGACGCCTCGAACGTTTCATGTTCGTCATCAGCATAGATGTCATGGAATTCATTGATTTTGCTTTTGATGTTCTCAGGCATTACTATCCTCCATTGTATTATTGATGAGTGAATCGAGCTCCATCAGCCTTGTCACAAGTCTTTCTATTTCATCGGTCCTTCCCATTTTTTCGGCTACCGCTATGTTGTTTGTGACTTCAGCTTTTTCATCCCGGTATTTGCCGGTCAGGTACCCTGCCTTCGTTTCTCTATAGAAGACCTCATCATCGGGACCTATCTGTATGGATTCAAGCTGTTTTGCGAATTCAGCTTCCTCATCCGGATCGAGCGCTTCGAATATCTTCTCCTTACTGATCCCGCGGACCGCATTCTGCGCATCATTGCAGAGCGATTCTTCTACGAGCAATATTTTATTCGCAAGCGCGCTGCCGAAAACTATGCCGTCTTCACGGAAACGCTTGATATATCTTGGATCGTGCATCGCCAGAATAACGAATGCCATCTCGAACCGCTCATAATAGCCTTTGTTTTCCGCCTTTCTGACCGATTCCCTGGCAACACGCTCTCTTCCGGCGCTGCTCATCATATTGTTGACCGTTTTATTATTATCGCCACTAGCTCTCACAGCCATATTGATGGCACTTTCGGATATACCGAATTCCGATGAAAGCCTGCGTATATATATATCCTGCTCTACCGGTCCGAGAGCTCTTAGTATCGGAACGACTCTGTCTATATATTCGAGCACATCCCTGTCGTTTCTGAGGTCGAATCCCCTTCTTGCAAGCTTAAGCTTGTAGTCAGTCGCAGGGACGGCGTTATCTGCAAGCTTCAGGAAAGCTTCCCTGCCGTGTGCTTTTACAAAATCGTCCGGATCCTTTCCGTCGGTGACGTTCATCACTCTCGGCTTGCCCCCTGCTTCATTTATGACGTCGATACCCCTCAACGCTGCATTGATACCCGCGGAGTCAGAGTCATACGACAGAACTATGTTCTTTGAATATCTGCAAAGAAGCCTGGCCTGATTCAGTGTAAGCGCAGTGCCCAGTGATGCGGCTACGTTCCGTATCCCGTTCTGGTAAAGGGATATCATATCCATGTAGCCTTCCACTATTATTGCCCGCTGTTCTCTGTCTATTTCCTTTTTGGTGAGATTCAGTCCGAAAAGATTATTCTTTTTCAGGAATATCTCACTCTCCGGAGAGTTAAGATATTTCGGCTTGTAATCTCCGATAGCCCGGCCTCCGAAACCTATGACCTTGTCCTGGGTGCTGATTATCGGAAACATCACGCGGTCGCGGAACTTGTCATAGAGACCGTCCTTGCCTTTATTTGCAAGTCCCAGTTTAAGCATATCTTCGTCGGATACACCTTCTTTCCTCAGATGATCGACCAGTGCGTGACCGGATGCCGGAGCATATCCGAGCCCGAAAGAAGTGATCGTCTCTTTGCTCAGTCCGCGCTTTTTAAGATACGCAAGCCCCTTGTTTCCCCTGGTTCCAAGCGAGTTATAGAAGAACCGGGCCGCTTTCGCGTTTATACCGTGATATTTGTCATAATCTATCTTCGGTCCGCTGCTTCTTCTCTCTGGAAGCTTTATGCCGTTCTCGGTCGCAAGCTTCTCAACAGCCTCAACGAACGGGAGCCTGT
>CACYRM010000155.1 GCA_902776845.1 Oscillospiraceae bacterium | reverse complement strand
AAAGGGGTCTTAAACAGTTCTTTTGCTCCCATCTCCCTGCCGTCTTCAGTAAGTGATCCGATCGGACACACCGCAAAATTAATGATATTGATCAGAGGTATCAGAGCCCACACGCACGGCAGCCATCTCCAGTGATCAAGCCCAAACACATAAAAGAAGCCCGTTGAGAGCAGTATGACGCCGACACATCCCCAACAGTAAAACGAATGCAGGATGCTCATGACAGAAGCCTTGTTTTCGAAAGGACAAGCCTCAACTATAGGACTTGCAAGGACTTCTATCAGACCGCTTCCGACCGCATAAACAACGGTGCTTATGATTATCCCCGCGAAAGGATCCGGAAGCACAAACGGCAAAAAAGCCAGACCGACAAGCCCCAATCCCGCAAGAGCCTCTGACAGGATCGCGCCTGTTCTGTATCCGATATTCCTGACAAGGCCTGCGCAAATAATGTCCACCGTTATCTGCGTTACAAAAAACACTATCGGGATCACCGCTATCTTTCCGAGTGATATTCCGAATTGAGTATGAAATCTGAGGAACAGGAGAGGTGCCAGATTGGCCGTTATCGCCTGTGTAATGAAGGCCAGATAACATGCTGTCAGCGTTCTGGAATACCTGTTCTTCCTGTCTGTCATAACTGCCTTAGCCCGTTTATATACGACTCATATCTCAGATTATGCGCTGTCATTGCTTCTGCCGAATCAACATACGAGAGGAACCCTGTTCTGTCGACCCATTTATAATCCGTGGTCTCGCTGTCCTGAAGAACGATTCTATCTTTATCTCCGCTCACTTTCGCGAGATAAGAGTAATACAGCCCGTGGCTGTTTTCCCTGAAAGAGACCCCGACAAGTTCAAGAGAATCCGCCCTGAGGCCGGTCTCTTCATAAAGTTCCCTTTCTGCAGCCTGAAGCGGCTCTTCTCCGCTTACGGCAGATCCGCCTGCGCTTGCCTCCCAATAACCGGGATATACAGAATATTTCTAAAGTTGCCAAAACCTCTTACAAAAGTCTCTCCGGTCCTGTTTCCTCCTCTGTCAAACAGATCCCATATTTCCCTGTTATCATTCAGCATATCACCCATAGTATTCCTCTAGTCTTTTCACCGTAATTCTTTCGCGAAACAGATCGCTCCGTCAAGCTTATCATAAGGCGGATAGTTATCTGTCAGCACATAGCCTCGTTTGGTATATAAATGAACAGCCGCTTCCATCTGCGGTCTTGTCTGGAGGATTGCCCGCCTGAATCCGAGTTCAGATGCCTTTTTCTCCAACGCATCCATCATCTCGGAAGATATATGGTTGCCTCTGTATTCAGGATCGACCCAGACTCTCTTGATCTCAACATCAGAATCCGAATATGCTTTTAATCCGGCACATCCGACTGCAGCGCCTGATACATAAGCTATAAGAACATCTGTTATGCTCTCCGAGATGTTATAAGGAACAAAAGCTGTACGGTTCTTCAATCCGCCGACAATGCTGCTGTAGAATTCCTCTGTCTTAAGATAAAACTTCCGGAAATCCTCATTTCTCCCGTCGGTCCATTTGTATTCTCTTCATAGTTTTTTCCACATCGAAAAACGGAATCCTTTTCCGTATCCGATCTTCTCATAAAAAGGATCTTCGCCGCCGGTCATGTGTGTAGCACCGAGAGACTTCATTCTGCGGTAGTGCTTTGTGAGCGCAGCCGCAGCAAGCCCTTTCCTCCGGTGTTCCGGAGAAGTGCAAAGAGGCTCCATATAAGCAAGTTTATTTTGCGGAACCCACCACATACCCGAAAAGCATACATACTCGCCGTTCTCATCCGCTATAACAACATCGTATTCATGTGTGGAGTGAGGTGATGGTGACATCCATTCTGCCACACAGTCTTTGTGCGACTTTGCCGGAGTCCAGTCATTACTGTCATCATACTTATCCCAGTCCGTAAATTCCTGCTTGTCACCATGGTCAAATCCGTACCAGCAGAGCCTGGAAAGCTTGAGAACATCTAAATCAGAAGGCTCGACAAAATGGTATCCGTCAGGCAACTCATAATTCAATCCGTTCTCAAAATCAAACACCCGGCTCTCGTATTCAAATACCATTTCGAATCCGCGTTTCGCGGCAGCCTCTTTTAAGAATTCCTGTCCGTTGAAAAGAACCAATTGCTGATTGCCGTCAAAATCCGGCATGGTCGTGACTGCATAATCGATCAGTTCATCGGCAAGGTATTCATAACCTTTTCGCACAGCAAAATAAATATCGGTTACCGGTGCCTCATAATATACAAAAGCCACGGTCTTATCACCGTCAAACCAAAGTCTGTCCAGATGTGAATAAGATGCGTCCATCCACGATGCGAGGATGGCATGTTCAAAAAACGGTGCCGGCATACCGCTCCCGTTCTCTCTGTCATATATATCCACAAGGAAATCCCACACAATGTTTATATCAGTTAATAACTGAAATTGTTTTGTTGTTATAGCCATAATGATTCCTTTATCCTTACCGGTCTGATCGTTCCGTTATCCTTCTGATCATCATGAACCATTATACAATAATCCTTCTTTCATCAGAATTGAAACATGCCGGCAGCAAATAATAAACCCCTGAAGCAGGGAACTTCAGGGGCAAATCATATAAATCAGTTCTTGTTCTTAGAAAATAACAACTCTGCTGATCGCGCCGATCTCTGACTTTACTTCTGAATAGCAGGATTCAACCACACCTTTGTCAGGCAGAACATGTACATAAGAGTCATCGCCGACATAGATACCGCAATGATCCATCACGCCGTCATTATCCGTATCGAAACAGATAATATCACCAATACTGATATCATCAGGACCGATCTCCAGACCAGAGTCGGCCATTCTCGTGACATCGTGAGGAATTCCCAAAGAACACCAGGACTTATAGCAATATATGATCAGTCCGCAGTCATCAAAACCGACTGTCGGGTGTTCACCGCCGGCTTCGTACGGACAGCCGATAAAGGTTTTAATATACGAAGCAAAATCAGGCGAAGTATCTTCCCCAAACAGATCTATAGCGCTGCACAGACTTGCATTAACGTAACTTCCCGAATCCGTCTTATACCAACCGTTATCCGTTTCGGCAACAACAACTATCGGATCGCCTCCCATATAATAGCCTGTACGGGAATACTCATCGCCCGGACCTGATCTTACATAAAGATAATACTCATTTGCATATACGATCTTTGATTGGGTCAATTTCCTGTCATAAGAAGCCAGAGCTGGATCATATTGCGGGACCTGTGATGATACCGGATTTACGCCGAATTCATTCCCGGACACTTCAGTGCTTACTTCTGCAGGTTCTAAGGCTTCTGTTATAACTACATTTTTATCTTCAGTTTTATCTTTTGAATTCAGGCTGCAGGCAGCTCCGACAAATAACAATGCAGCTGTTATCAATACCGCCGTGATCTTACGCCCTTCTTTATAATTGATTATATTTTTCACTCTGTTTGTAACCTCCGCTTTGCTGAAGGAATTCTTACTGAATCCCAACGGTGTTACCAGATATCTTTTGGCATTGCTCTTCCTGGCATATGAGACCAGCGACATTGTATATGCCTGCTTAACATCGGCATCCATATTTGCAACAACGCTCTCATCGCAGCTCATCTCTATATCCCGCTCGAAAAGGACATAAGCAAGCCACACCAGGGGATTGAACCAATGAACCGCAACCACAGCCATACCGAAGATCTTACTGATCCAATCGCCGTGTTTTATATGTGTTCTCTCATGTTTAAGGATATATTCTCTCTCGGTGTTATCGAGAACGTCAGGTAAATATATCCTGGGTACAACCAGGCCAAACACAAAAGGTGCCTTCACCTTTTCAGATTCATATATGTTCTTTCCGATCCTGTTGGCATCTTTAAGCCTTCTCTTAAGGCCGATATAGCGGACCGAACAGTAACCTGTTATTACTGCAGTTCCGGTGAGCCAGACGATTGCAAGAACCGTCCTGATATCCGGTAATTCTTTTGCATTTGCAGCGGTCACGGCCGGCATTTCCGTTCCGGAATTGTTTGCCGGATCAGCAATTGTAATACCGTCCTGTGATTGTTCTGAAGCAACGTCTGTTGTTACCATAACGGTATCAACGTTGTCAGGCAGCGCCGCTTCATTAACCTCTGCAACTGCAGTACCGGTTTGAGTCATTCCCGGAAGATAATTGAAAATACTCAGCTCTGATTCGATGTTTACGGGCAGCAATAATCTTACCGCCACCACAGCCCAAAGGATCATGATGAATCTCTTGGATCTATTGCGCAGAAGGAATCTTGCAAGCACGGTAATGAGGATTACCACGCTTCCCATGAGGGACATCTCAACTATTTTCCAGAACAGCTCCCCCATCACTTTCCTCCGTCAAGATTCTCTTTAATGAGCTTCATCAGAGCATCCGCATCTTCATCGCTCAATGTCCGGTTATTACCAAGGAAAGCAGCCACAAACTTAGGGAGTGACCCGGAGAAACTCTCATTAACAATCTGATTGCTCTCCGATATCAGAACTTTTTCCTTGGGGATAAGAACACTGACGACGGAATCTTCGTTCCTGACAAAACCTTTTGCGATAAGCTTACGGAGAACGGTATACGTGGTTGATTTATTCCAATTGATCCTATCGCCCGCAAGCTTCACCAATTTGCCTGACTCAACAGGTGCTTCCTGCCAGATAATCTCCATCAGCCTTTTCTCAGCTTCAAACAATACCAGTTCTTCCATTTAACTTACCTCGGTCAAAGTTGGTTTATCGTATTAAACCGCGGTTAGTTTATCACGATAAACCGAGCGTGTCAAGCTAACCCAAGGGCATATTCAAAGCAAATAACGTTAACCAAACGTTGACCACAGTTACCAAAGTGTTGCCCAAAACAGGGATTATAGCGGGACAGTCCTTTTATCGAAGCAAAAGAAAAACCCCTTGAAACGCATTGTTTTCAAGGGGTTTGGTCTTGGAGCCATTTGTGGGACTCGAACTAATAAAGCTCTATAGTTATAGGAAAATCTATTCTTGCATAAGGTCATTAACACATACTAACGGTATAAAAAATATTATACAATCCATATTGGCGGTATCTTCAAGTTCGCTGTTTTCGATGTTACGTTAATAGAGAAAGAGGTCATACTATGCAGATAAGATTGTCAGAAAACATCAGAAGTCTACGCAAAGAGCACAAACTGACTCAGGAGCAGTTGGCGGATGCGTTGGGTGTTACGGTTGGAGC
>CACYRM010000154.1 GCA_902776845.1 Oscillospiraceae bacterium | reverse complement strand
CACATTCCCTACCTATTCTTCACGCGTATTTCGCATGAGTATTTCCGGTCGCGATAATGATGATAATAAACACGATCAGGGATGCAATGGAGCTTATGTTCCTGATGAGCTTGACCGCATTATTCTTCACTCCGCATAAGACCAGGACGCTCGTGATGATGCTGACGGCAGCCACCGCTATCTGCAGATAGAACAGGTATCTCTGATCCGACAGTTCCAGCCTGCCGAGAGGGCTTCTCTGATACTCCCTTACGCTTCCGTCCGGGAAACTCGTGCGGTCTGTGTAGAAGCTAATGTTCAATACTACAAAGAACAGAATGTTCGCGATGATCGAAATAATACTTATCAGCATCCCTTTTTCTCCCCCTGGTCAAACCAATGTAATTATCCTGCTGACTGAACCAAATATATTATCTCACAAATGCCCTTATCTCTTCAGCGATCCTGACCTGCTCGAAGTTGTGGACATAATGTCCGCAGCCAAGCTCGATCACTCTCGCGTCCGAAAGACCCTGAGCATATTCATGCTGTATCTGAGCCCAGTTAGGATTGCCGGTCTCTTTGCCGTCAGAAACAAACATTATCATCGGCACAGCCGGTTTGGGCTTGCTGTCAATCAGATTAACGGCATCCGTAATAGCCAGGCCTTCCATGATCACATCATCATTAACCGCGATCCTGCAGGCGATCGCGCGGTACAGATCCTTGTCCTCCTGAGGAAGCGCGGACGGCAGATAACTGTCGGAATAATAGAACCTGACTATGCCGAGATCACGCGCGAAAGCAGCGAACTTCTCATATCTTACCGTGCTCTCAAAATCATATCCGTCATAAAACCTCGGCAGCGCCATATCAAGGCCGACGATGGCTTCAACTTCATCAGGATAATCCTGCGCCCACATTATCGCCTCGAGCCCTGACATCGAATGCGGGCAAAGAACGAACGGCCCTTCTATTCCCGCCTTTGCGAGCGCCTCCCTGTCCTGCCTGAGGATAGTCTCGAAAGATCTCTCGCTATCTACCACATCGCTGAATCCGTAACCGAATTTCTCGACGACAACGATCTTGTAGTCATCACTCAACAGCGAATACAGGCTCTTAAAATCCAGCACTGGCACGGCCGTTCCCGACCCCGACAGGAAGAGCAGCGTATGCTCCCCTTCGCCTTCGGTATAAATGTTCATCCTGTGACCGTCGACCTCGACATACTGGCCTATATGCCGCTGCATCAGCGGTTCTTCTTTCGCAAGCATTATCCTGTTGTATGCGAAAATCGCGCCCAGCAAAACGGCCAATACTATTACAAGCACCAACAAGACCTTGCCTGCGGTCTTCAGAAATTTCTTCATATCCGTCTTCCCTTCTTTCATTCCATGGTGCAATTATACATAAAATGAACGGCTGTGGTCATTATCACGTGGTAAGAGGATCATCAAAGCCGCATAAAACAACGGATATTTCAGATGCTATTTATTCAAAAATCCGCTGACGAACAGCAGCGCGATCAGAACAGGCAGCACATATTTAAAGTAAACGATCAACGCGGGTTTAATCTTTAAGCCTTTTCCTGTATTTGCCTCTTCAAGGAACTTATCCGCGCCCCATCCGTATTTGGTTACACAGAACAGCAGGAATATAAGGGATCCCAGCGGCAGCAGGATATTGCTTACGATAAAATCTTCGCTGTCGAGGATATCGCGGCCGCCGATGAGATGAACGTTTTTCAGGACATTGTATCCCAAGACACATGGAATGCTGCCCAGAAGTATCACGGCGCCGTTTATCAGTACTGACTTCAGCCTGCTGCATCCGTAATTATCAACAGCGGATCCGACAAGGTTCTCAAACACGGCAATTACCGTCGAGAAGCTTGCGCAGGTCATGAAGACAAAGAACAGAGTGCCCCAGATCCTGCCGCCCGGCATGTCAATGAAGATACAGGGCAAAGTAACAAATATGAGAGAAGGTCCTTCGGAAGGTTCGATCCCGTATGAGAAACAGGCCGGGAATATGATCAGTCCGGACATGATAGCCACGAACGTATCCAGCGCGCAGATCCTCACTGCCTCGCCCGCAAGAGTATATTCTTTTGACATATAACTCCCGAAAACCTCTATCGAAGCTATACCCAGACTCAGTGTGAAAAATGCCTGATTCATTGCGCTTACGATCACCTTCAGCAGGCCCGCCTGTTTTACATTCTCAATATTCGGCAGAAGATAAAAACTCAGGCCTTCGCCCGCCTTCTCAAGGCTTATACTTCTGACCACAAGCACAAGGATAAGCGCAAGAAGTCCCAGCATCATGTATTTATTCACACGCTCCAGACCCTTCTTCACGCCAAAGCTCAGAACAATGAATCCCGCAACGACCGTAATACCCATAAAGATGAGCATTTCGACGGGATTATCAAGCATGCGTGCAAACTCATTTGCAACGTCTCCGCTTCCTATGCCGTCAAAAGCGCCCGTCATGAACTTCCAAGCGTACGCAAGCATCCAGCCGGAAACGGTCGTGTAATACATCATCAGCAGGTAGCATCCCGCAAGACAGACCCAGCCGTGAAGATGCCATTTGCTGCCCTTGTTTTCAAGCTGCTTATAGGCCTGAACAATAGTATTTCCGCTTCCGCGGCCGATGCTCAATTCGATTATGAGAATGGGGATCCCCATCAGCACGAGAAACAGCAGATAGAAAAGCACGAAGATACCGCCGCCGTTCTGGCCTGCCACATAAGGGAACTTCCAAACGTTCCCGATACCTATGGCGCATCCGGCACTGACAAGTATGAATCCGAGCCTGCTGGCAAAACCTTCTCTGCTGCTCATATAATTACCCCGCCCATGATGTGTAACCGTTGCCCCAGAATTCAGGATACGTGAAGTACCCCATGTGAACGAGTTTTCCGGCAGGAGTATTGTCAGTAACAGTGTATCCGATGCTTCCCACCTGCTCATGAGTCTCTTTCAATTCCATGTGCAGTAAATAAAACCTGCGATCCGCACTTGCCATGTCTTCCAGAACATTTGCAAAATCTTCTTTGGCAGCTTCGATAGAATCAAGCTTAATATCATTCATGTAATACATGGTCTTATCGTCAGTCTTCAATCTATAGTAGTCATCGAAATCACCGGTGACGTAGTCTCTGAGGATAAGCCTGTCTGTCTCAAGATGGATCATTTTTCTTCTCCGCAAAAGATAAACAGCGTGCCTGCGAATGAATTATTCCAAGCTGTCGGTTATCTGATTCTCTCTTGCATTATACCATCCGGAAATTATCTTCCGGCATTAATGATCAGCTGGAGCATAAAAGACCTTTGGCCAAAGCGCAATCAGATTCAATATTATTCACGTCACTCGTTATATCTGCCGATCCCGCCGACCACGGCCACAGATTCCTCGTCATCGTCCAGGATCTCAAGCACCCTAATGCCTACCGCATCCTTATCTGCGTCCGTGATGACATGATAATAACTTATCTCATCGTATCTGACGCCTTCATCGGTGACGACATCCGTGAATTTGACCAGGATCACCGCATGAGAGATCTTGCCGCCGTCATACCAGACTTCTGAGTCCGTAACCTTCAGTTTGCCGTAGGACTTAATCTCTCCGTCGACAGCATCGAAAAAGTCCTCCCACTGCTCCTCCACATCATACTCATCCCTTGTATCATCCGAGAACATATCCGTCAGCTTATCCGTGTTCTCATCCTTGATATATTCGAAAAGCTTAAGCGCCTTCTTGTGCGCGGCCTTCCGCTCCTTGGCGGCAGAACCCAGATAGCAGCCGCACAT
>CACYRM010000153.1 GCA_902776845.1 Oscillospiraceae bacterium | reverse complement strand
TAACACCTATAAGCATTTGAACTATGTCCAGGGGCACTGGGAAGAGACTTATCAGGCTCCAGTCCACGATAATGCGGATCTCGCCAGCCGCCAACTTCCTTATGTCGGCTTGAAGTATCCGTACCTCACAATTGATGACTTCCTAACCAGGGATATGGTCTTCCTGCCCTATTCCTTCAACTCAAATGATTTCTATAACGGGAACAGGGATCCCAGGAAGAGCAATAATACTTTCCTCCTTCCTCTCACCAAGACCTTCTTCCAGTATTTTACAGTAGAGGATCTGAAGGGAACGATGAGGGATGGAAAGAACATGTTCGAGATTCAGCCGCTGCAGGGCGGCAGTGTAAATGTTGAGCTTCGTATTCCGATCAAGAGGGGAGGCTATATTCGATACACCAGAATGTATGTTCCGAACAAGAGCATTGAACTTGCGGAGAATTCCGGCTGCATTACCGAAAAGCAATTCGGCCTCGGTGTAATGCCTCTGGTGCGGTTTGGAGAGGGGATCCTTCCCAGCTATCGCATTGCGATGTTCAGTAAATCCTCGCGGAGTGAACTTGAATTCGCAAACGGAGACAACATCTGTCAGGTAGAGCATCATGTCGTCCGTCGCGACGCTGACCAGAATGCATGTAGTGTAGAATCTTACGTTCTGGAACGGAACTTTGACGTTATTTATGCCACGGTCGATGGTCTGACTAACGTTATTATTCCCAAGTTCCGAAGGGCTTCTGGCGGTTCGCAGTTTACCTTTGCTATCGACTTCGGAACGACGAACACCCATATTGAATACTCTGTGGATGGCTCGTCCCCTAAGGCGTTTGACATGCCTTCGGCCGAGTCTCAGCTTTGCCGCCTGAGCACTGATTACGACGAACAGGAAGCGATTGATATCAATGTTGCATTTGATGAAGCCTTCATCCCGGAGACCATAGGTGACAACTCCGATTACCAGTTCCCGATGCGAACGGCCTATGCTGAATGGACAGATGTCAATTATCAGAAACACACCGAGACTCTAGCGGAAGGTAATATACCGTTCCGTTATGAGAAAGCCCGTAATCCGCTATACAACAAGGTCAAGACCAATCTCAAGTGGTCTTCCGCCCAGGAGGCTAATACTCGTGTGAAGCTATACATCGAGAGCCTTTTCATTATGATGAGGAACAAGGTCCTTCTCTCCGGTGGCCGCCTTTCCGATACGAAGGTTATCTGGTTCTACCCGGCCAGCATGACGGAGTTCCGTCTTAACGCCTTCCGCCGCGTATGGGAGAATCTCTTCGCTAAGTATATCAATCCTAACTCCAGCGACAAACTCCTGTGCCTGTCCGAATCAGCTGCACCGTATTTCTTCTACAAGAATCGTCGCGGTCTGACGTCCAATGCTGTCACCATTGACGTGGGCGGAGGTACGACAGATGTGCTGGTCATTAAGGACGATGTGCCTGTAGCTATGACATCTTTCCGTTTCGCTTCAAATGCGATATTCGGCGACGGTTATAACTGGAGCCCTGAGACCAATGGCTTCGTGAAGAAGTATAAAGGAGAGATCAACAGCAGGCTGGTAGGCAATTCCACGTATCTGAAGGATGCCCTGAACGCTTATCAGGAAATCATGAATTGCGACAATTCCAGCGATATCGCCGCGTTCTTCTTCTCTCTCGCAAGCAACGCTTCCGTGGTCAAGAACCGTATACCTCTCGACTATCTTGCTATGCTCTGTGACGACCCGAAGATGAAGTACGTATTCATCGTCTTCTACGGCTCTGTGATCTACCACATCGCCAAGATGATTAAGTCAAAGAATCTGCCTATCCCTCAGGTCGTGGCCTTCAGTGGTAATGGTTCCAAGACGCTCAACGTGCTTTCGCCGTCCGATCAGACTGTCTCCGAGTTTGTCACCCGCATCTTCCGTAAGGTGTTCGGCGAGTGCCCGGATATCCGCGTTATCAAAGAACAGGAACCCAAGCTTGCAACAAGTAAAGGTGGTATCTACTATGACAACTCTTTGTCATATGACGGCATAGAGAAGCTTCGTTTCTCTCTGCTTGGAAATGACGATACAACCTCGACCGAAGGAAAGAAGTACAACGAG
Source organism: Oscillospiraceae bacterium (assembly GCA_902776845.1). Taxonomy (GTDB): domain Bacteria; phylum Bacillota; class Clostridia; order Saccharofermentanales; family Saccharofermentanaceae; genus Saccharofermentans. Next base: position 1,735 of record CACYRM010000153.1, on the reverse strand, counting down.
GTTAACAATGACGCTGCAATTGAGGCCGTGAGCAAGAATGTCAGCAAGTTCATAGACGAGCTTTTCCAGATTTCCGATGCGAACAAGTTCATGGTCAGTTCTATGGGTGCTGATCCGAGTTTGTTCGAGCAAATCCCGGCCCTCTGCAAGTATAATCTTGTCGAGTTTACCAAGCAGGGCCTCAAGGCTAAACTGAACGAGCTCAGTGATTGGGGACAGGATCCTTCCGCTCCAATTGAAGAGACGATGTTCTTCTATCCTATTGTGGCCATGTTGAATAACCTCGCTCGCGAGATAAGCAATAAGTAGGCTATGAACTCAACAACAATCTTTTTGCTGGCCGCATTAATACTGGCTCTCATTGCCCTTGCCATTGCCGTTTTCGCCTTTATTAAGGCCAATAAAGCCCTGGAGAAGAGCAGCCGAGACCGGATCGACAGACTAGCCAGGAAGACTTTCGATCAGCAGTTCGATACGTTTTACGGGCAAAAGATCAAGAATCTTGTCCATGATGAGTTTGTGAAACAGCAGGCGAAGGCAGTGCCTGTTGTAAAAGATGTGACCAGTGTTCCGCTCTCTCAGGATGACGATAGTTCTCCAGCTAAAACTGAGGGCGCCGAGGAGTCGAAAGAAGAAGGACCTGTCGAGATCCAGCTCCCTGAACCTGTCACGATTTATACAGGTTCATATCGGACGGGCAGTTTCAGGCACACGACTCTTACTCCGGATGAAAAGACCATCTTTACCATCACAGCCGAGAGTAAGGATGCAGTTGAAGGGGTCCTGAATATCGACGTCAACGCATACGACAAAATTGCCCAGACACCGGATTATCTTGAGGGGGCCTGTACTTATAGCGGTTCAGGAACCCAGCTACACGTGATTCAAACCGGGACTGTATACAAGGATAATGGCTCTTGGGTCGTGAAAGATCCGATAATTGCCGAGTTTAAATAATTGTTTTTAAGCCTATTATGCTGAATTTTGCGGGCTTCGCGGTAGAGTTCATAATTGTTGCGGTCATTGTGATCCTTCAGTTTTACTACTTCGGAGCAAACGTTAGGAAAAGGAAACAACTCAAATCGATATTCCCTGACGATATTGACACTCATTTCTCTGCTGAACAGAATGAGGAAGGTGTGACTCAAATCGCCATAGAAAACATAGATAATGAGTTGCTCACGGATGAGATTATTGACCCCATCAACTCATACCTGGACAAGAATAAAGGGGCGACTGACTATCATATCATCAAGGATCTGACGGACCGTGCGTGCGACAAGGTTCAGGACGAGGTTGATTCATACAATCCCGTGCCTCTTTACCTTGGTCTCTGCGGAACGATGCTCGGTATCATTATGGGCATCTTTTTCCTATGGTTGAGTGGTGGCCTCGACTCTCTTCTCGCATCCAATATCATAAAGGAAGGTATGGATGCGGCAGCAATCAATGCTGCCGAAGAGGCTGCGCGTGCGTCTGCCTCCAACGGTATTCAGCATCTTCTTGGAGGTGTGGCCATCGCCATGTTTGCGAGCCTTTGCGGTGTTATCTTAACCGTTATTGGGACCCATCAGACAAAAGATGCAGTCGCAAGCAACGAGGCAGGCAGGAACAAGTTCCTCTCATGGGTTCAGACCAACCTTCTGCCGAGAATGAGCGGGGATGTCGTCAGTACCCTCGGTGTTTTTTACACCAATCTCAACAAGTTCAACAGAACATTCTCACAGAATTCCCG
>CACYRM010000152.1 GCA_902776845.1 Oscillospiraceae bacterium | reverse complement strand
GTGCATACCACGGGCTCAGTCGTGATCTTATCTCCGATAAGTCTTGCCGCGGCTTCCGGATCTGCCTCAACGTATTCTATCCCGGGCATAGTTACCTCATAAGTTACAGGCGTTCCGTCGTCACGGACCTTGCCGTCTTCAACGAATACCTCTGAGTGGCTCTCAATGGTATCCTTTCCCGCGTTGCCCCATATCCTGTTGAAGAGTTCTCCGCCTGTTGCCGCGTTGACTGCGAAAGGCGCGGCGATCGCGATCACGGATGCCGCGGCTGCGGCCTTAACTCCGAGTTTGCTGATAAATGCTTTATGTCTTGCGTTGTACATGATTGTTTCCTTCCTCGACTGATATTCATCCGAGAAAACATGATCCTCCACACCGTCGGTGATGTGATCGAATTCCTCTATGCTGATATCGTTTTCGAAAATGTCGTTTTTGAATTCAGGTTCCATAAGTAATCTCCTTTTCGGATTCCCTCATAGGCAGGCTATCCGGTCTTTCAGGTTTCTCCCAGGTTCTGGCGCATCATCTTTTTGGCCCGTTCGTACCGTTTCCGGACATTGGCCTCCGTGATGCCCAGCCGTCGGGCGGTCTCCCGGATCGAATAATCCTTAACGGCAAGACAGTAAACAACGTCGTAATATTTCTCGGGAAGAGTGTTCATGAGCGGCTCAAAATCATTTTCCGCTTCTATATTTTCGTCAGGCGCAATGGCAGAGCTTTCACAGACTGCTTCCAAATTTTCGGTAAAACTTACGACCTTATCCTCATTTTTCCTCTTGTTGTATATGTTGATCGAAGCGTTCCTTATGACTGTTATTATGTAGCGTTTGCAGTCGTCCGAATCCGCCTTTGCGAAATACACCCTGTGTTTTATCAGCTGCAGAAACGCATCCTGCACGGCGTCTTCCGCAAGTGTCTCATCGTGCAGAACTGCCAGCGCGACACGGAACATCTTTTGCTCATATAATTCATAACAGTCTTCTATGAATGAGATCTGTTTTGACGGCAATGCCATTTTGTTTATCTCCTTGTCGTATCCTTCAGGGCCGCCCGTCTATAAATTCCGGGATCCCCGTTCGGCCCTTCTACCTCATATAACAAACCTGAGACCCTGTCTGTGACAAAGCCCGTCGAAAAATTATCATGGTCATATCAAATTTTATATATTTGATATAATGGCACAATAAAAGTACCGGGGTAAGTGTTATGTCAGGGAAAACCAAGTTAATTGTAATGATCATTGTGGGTGTGGCTGCTCTTGGCCTTATTGCAGGCTATGCGTATACAGGATACCGCCGGGATTACTGCGATGACGAGATACCGGATGTCACGTCCATTTATGTTTATACAGTCGATATGAGTCTCGGTGACCTTAACAGGACATATATGCGCGGCAAGGGATTCTCCGTTCCGAAAGGCGAAGCTGCTTATGTCACTTATCAGGATATTCCCACGGTTGACGCCACTGACAATGTTGATGCGGTCTATGTCTTTGATGACGCAGAGCTCGATGCCCTGACTGAAGGATTCAATTCCGGTGAGATCACAGAGGTCAATGTCGCAGTACCGGTAGACGCGATCAAGTATTACAGCGCCCCTTCCGGACTCGGCTACATGTTCAAGCTTGATCTTTCACAGATGCCTCAGACATATGACGAATATGCCGTTATCCGCTGCACCGCCGACAGCTGTGAGTGGAGTACCGATGAGGTGGATGAGAACACTGTAATGCTCTACTACAAATATGACGACAAGACCTGGGGAGATTTTAACGACAAGCTTATTCAGTACGTTGTTGCCAACGAGGCTATAAGCGATGTAAGCATGCTGGTAACCACTGTCTCGGATTCACCGGAGGACGCTGCCGCGCTGCAGGACCTCATCATCAAGAATTTCCCGGGCTCCAATTATCTGTCGGCAGAGTTCACACGCGTATTCCGCGAAAAGACAAATATGGACTTAGGTGGCAGGATCGCCACTTTCGCAGGTGTGGTCCTTGTAATAACGGCAGCTGTCGAGATCGGCATCGCGGTCACCGGAAGGCGCGCTAAAAAGCCCAGAAAATAAGGGCTTTACAAGCATTTTCCAACTGAAGCCCCGGCTATTTTCATCAAAAACAGAAAAATTTTCGATAATCCTATTGACAAGGTGGGTTTAACCGATTATCATATGCGAAAATCTTGAGAGAGGAGGACGGAAGTTATGTACGACCGTAAGTTCTATTTCCAGTCATTAGTCCGCAGTAACTTCCGTTGTGGACGAATGTGTTGTTCCTGTTCAAACAGCTGTTCATGTTCTGCAAGCAGAACCATGTCTAAAACTATAACTATTTGAATTTGAAAGGAATAATACTATGTCTAACTATAAATTTGAAACTCTCCAGCTCCACGTAGGCCAGGAACAGGCCGATCCCGCATCCGACGCACGCGCAGTCCCGATCTACGCAACAACTTCTTACGTTTTCCATAACTCAGCTCATGCAGAAGCACGTTTCGGACTTGCAGACGCAGGCAATATCTACGGCAGACTTACAAACTCCACACAGGGCGTTTTCGAAGACAGAATCGCAGCTCTTGAAGGCGGCGTTGCAGGTCTCGCAGTTGCATCCGGCGCGGCAGCAATCACATATGTAATTGAAGCTCTCGCAGTTAAGGGTGAGCACATCGTAGCTCAGAAGACGATCTACGGCGGTTCCGAGAACCTTCTCGCACACACACTTCCCCTTTATGGTATCGAGACAACATTCGTCAACATCCATGATCTGGACGAAGTAAAGGCTGCAATCAGACCTAATACAAAGGCTCTCTACATTGAGACATTGGGCAACCCTTCATCTGACATCCCGGATATCGAAGCACTTGCTAAGATCGCTCACGAGGCAGGCATCCCGCTCGTTATCGACAACACATTCGGTACACCTTACCTCATCAGACCTATCGAGTACGGTGCAGACATCGTAGTTCACTCTGCTACAAAGTTCATCGGCGGCCACGGCACAACATTGGGCGGCGTTATCGTTGATTCCGGCAACTTTGACTGGGCAGCTTCCGGCAAGTATCCCTGGATCTCTGAACCCAACCCCAGCTATCACGGCGTTAAGTTCACAGATGCAGCAGGCAAGGCAGCATTCGCAGTTTATATCAGAGCTATCCTCTTAAGAGATACAGGTTCTTCCATCTCACCTTTCGCAGCATTCCTGCTCCTCCAGGGCACAGAGACTCTGTCCTTGAGACTTGAGCGTCACATCGAGAATACAAAGAAGGTATTGGACTTCCTCACAAATCATCCGAAGGTAGAGAAGGTCTTCCATCCTTCACTTGCAGATCATCCGGATCACGAAGTATACAAGAAATACTTCCCTAACGGCGGCGGCTCCATCTTCACATTCAACGTAAAGGGCGGCAAAAAGGAAGCATTTGACTTTATCGATCACCTCGAACTGTTCTCGCTCCTTGCTAACGTTGCTGACGTTAAGAGCCTTGTTATCCACCCGGCAAGCACAACACACTCACAGCTTTCCGAGGAAGAGCTCAACGACGTAGGCATCTATCAGAACACGATCCGTCTCTCTATCGGCACAGAGCACATCGATGATATCATTGCCGACCTCGAAAAGGGCTTCGCTGCCATCTGATTCCAAATCAGCAATCTGAGATATAATTACACTTAGCAGTCATACGGGAGGAATAATTATGACTAAGATCTATACATCAGCAGACCAGCTTATCGGTAAGACACCGCTTTTGGAGCTCACACATCTTGAGAAGGCTCTGGGCCTTGAAGCAAAACTCGTTGCAAAGCTCGAATATTTCAATCCTGCAGGAAGCGTTAAGGACCGTATCGC
>CACYRM010000151.1 GCA_902776845.1 Oscillospiraceae bacterium | reverse complement strand
GAGCACGTCTGGCTCTCTCTGAAAAACGCGCAGGTCATCGTGACAGGCATCGCTGATGCGATGGGAAAAGCCGACCCCAACAACGCAGGCACATACAAGACCAATGCGGACAACTACAAAAAAAGGCTCGCGGAGCTCGATACAAAATATGCGGACGCTGTCAAAAACGGCAGCGCAAACACCGTCCTTTTCGGCGACAGATTCCCTTTCAGATATCTGACAGACGACTATAACCTTAACTATTACGCGGCTTTTGCCGGTTGCTCCGCCGAGACCGAGGCAAGCTTTGATACCGTGATATTCCTTTCGGGAAAGATCGATGAGCTGGGGCTTAAGACGGTCCTCGTCATTGAAAGCTCCGATCAGAAAGTAGCGCAGACGATAATCGACAACACGGCAGCAAAGGATCTGGAGATCCTCGTGCTGGATTCGATGCAGGCCACATCTTCTTCAGACATCGCGAAAGGCGTGACTTACATTTCGGTAATGGAAAGCAATCTTGAAGTGCTCACAAAAGCACTCTCATAAAGATCATAAAAAGAGGAATTATGGATCAGCTGACGTGCAAAAACCTTAAACTCGGTTACGAGAACATCACCCTCACCGAAGACCTGAGCTTTTCGGTCGAGAAGGGCGACTATCTCTGCATCGTCGGCGAGAACGGCGCGGGCAAATCGACGCTCATGCGCACGATCCTGCGTCTGCAGAAGCCCCTGGCGGGAACGATCGAGTATAACGATGACCTCACCGCTTCGAAGATCGGCTATCTGCCCCAGCAGACCGTCGTTCAGAAGGACTTCCCCGCTTCGGTCTTTGAGGTCGTCCTCTCAGGCTGCCAGAACAGTCTGGGACTTAAGCTTTTCTATTCCAAAGCAGCGAAAAAGAGAGCCATGGACAACATGGCGCGTCTCGGCATAAGTGACCTCGCGAAATGGTGCTACCGCGACCTTTCGGGCGGACAGCAGCAGCGCGTTCTCCTCGCGAGAGCCCTCTGCGCGACCGAGAAGATGCTCCTTCTCGACGAACCTGTCGCAGGCCTTGACCCGCTCGTGACAAACGAGATGTATGAACTCATAAAAAGGCTCAACGATGAAGGCATTACGGTGATAATGATCTCTCACGACATAGCCGCCTCAGTCAAATACGCAAAGCACATCCTTCACATCGGCAACGAATTCTTCTCAGGAACAGTGGAGGATTACAAGAAGTCCGCTGCCGGCAGCTCTTATCTTGAAGGAGGTGAAGCAAAGTGATCGACACCCTGATCTCTTCCCTCTCCTATCCCTTCGTAAGATACGCGCTTATAGTCGGAGTGCTCATTGCGCTCTGTTCCTCGCTTCTCGGAGTGATCCTCGTTCTCAAGAGATTCTCTTACATCGGTGACGGTCTGTCGCACGTTGCTTTCGGCGCGATGGCGGTCGCCGCTGTCGTCGGACTAACGGACAGGATGGTGCTTACTCTCCCTATCACGATCGTATGCGCGATACTGCTCCTCTGGACCGGCCAGAACACCAGGATAAAAGGCGATGCCGCGATCGCGATGATATCGGTCGGCGCGCTGGCTGTGGGATATCTGCTGATGAATCTTTTCCCGACATCATCGAACATCTCGGGCGATGTCTGCTCCACGCTTTTCGGATCGACAAAGATCCTTACGCTGACAAAGTCGGAGGTCATCCTGAGCATCGTTTTATCGGTGGTGGTCGTTATAACGTTCGTCGCTCTTTACAACAGGTTCTTCGCCGTGACATTTGACGAGAGCTTCGCGAAGGCCGTCGGCACAAAGACCAACCTTATAAATTTTCTTATCGCAACGGTAATCGCGGTGATCATCGTCCTTGCGATGAACCTGGTCGGATCGCTCCTCGTATCCGCGCTGGTCATCTTCCCCGCCCTGTCGGCAATGCGCATCTTCAAGAGCTTCCGCTCGGTAACGGTCTGCTCCGCAATACTTTCGGTATTCTGCGCGCTTCTGGGGATCGTGCTGTCGATTCTTTTCGAGACACCCGTAGGATCGACGATCGTCGTAACAGACATCGCCGCGTTCATCGTGTGCATAATAATCGGAAAGGTCAGAGGCTGAGAACAGATCAGTCCTGAGCCAGCAAGATCCACTGGATTAACATTAGGGGTATTGCCAGCGCTGTATCGCCGATATAGAGCCACATTAAGATCCTTCCAAAGTTGTAATCACGCCTGCGGCGGCGGACTCTGATCATAAGGACCCAGGAAAAGACATACGAGACAAACATCAGGATAAACGGCAGAAACACCGGGCTCATTTCATCCTGAGACATAACATTAATATAGACGGAAATACCAAAAACAATACTGAGAACAACCGGAACCGCATATCTCAAAATAAGTGAGGTAATGCAGGCTTTCTTTGCCTGACTCTCGGTATAACCGTCATCTTTTACGCCGTAATCATTGCTGTCGAGATATGACTTTTCCATGCCGGTTCCCCGTCAGGTCTTCCCTTCCTTGAACATCTTCATCATCTCATTGGTAAGGCTGTAATCGTCGGGCTGAAGCTCGATGTCCTCTCTTGACCGCCACTCAGCGACTTTGAGCTCGCCCTCATCCATCCTGACAGTATCATCACCGTCGACATCGCAGTAGAAACCGACAAGGATATCGTCGACGATGCCCCACGGCTGGGACTTGTAATAACGGATATTCTTAACGCGGAGCCCTGCTTCCTCCATGACCTCGCGGGCGACGGTCTCTTCGAGCGTCTCGCCTATTTCCGTGAATCCTGCTATGAGCGCGAAATGTTCGAACCCGGTCCTGTATTTCGTCACGAGGATCTTATCGCCGTTCGTCACGCCGACAATGACCGCCGGAACGACCCTGGGATAGATCACGTTGCCGCATTCACACCGGATAGCGCGTTCATTATCAGCAAGATAAGTCTTCTTTCCGCACCTTCCGCAGTACGTGTTATTGCTGTACCAGCGCGAGAGCTGGAGCGCGGTGTATGCCAGAAAGACCTTGTGTTTCCTGGCTGTCTGCGAGCGCCTGAACGAACGGATATTTACAAACTCATATCCTTCAGGAACCTGAAACTCGTCTCCTGCCACGTTTTTGAGGAAGAACTGATCTTCATCAAGCGCGAAAAGATAAATGAGTTCCTCAGCGTCTGCCCCTATCTCTCCTGCCGTCGGGAAAAGGTCGCCTTTTACCAGCACCTCATTCTCTTTAATGACGATCACAATGCTTCCGGCATCAGCTTTACGGGTCGGATAATAATGGTTATCCAGCTTGTGCGGGTATATATCCTGGATCATGCCGTTTCCTTAGAAAGTGAATGTCTCGGGAGCAGCGGTGAACGAACTGAATGTCGCTGTCGCGTCCTTGAAATAGAGCACCTGGGTGTTGTCATCGTCAGCACTGTACATGAACTTGAGCTCAGGGTGCTTTTCGAGCATAGCAACCTTAACATCGCGGGAATCATCATTGATGAGTTCGCCTGATACGCGGAGCCATGTGCCTGTCTCGCCGTCGAAAGCGCAGATCTCGGCCTTGGGATTTGCCGCAAGCTGCTTCGAAACGGGCTTTACCTTGCCTGTCTGGATATAGAGCTTGCCGTCATAAACGAGCGCTGTTCCGAAAGGTCTTACTCTCGGCTGGTCACCGTCAGCGGTTGCCAGATAATAAGTCTTTGTCTTGTCCAGAAATTCACATACTTTCTCAATGTTTGCCATGGTAAAGTGGTTAAAACATGACTGATTCGGTGCCGGCTTCACCTTTTTCCAAAATATTTCCCGGATTGGCAGATCCTGGAAACGGTTTAGGCAAAATGGCGCCAAATTACAAAAATCATTACCTGAAACGGCGTTTTCAGGAAATTTCCAGGAAACGGGCGGTATTAAAGTTACTAATCACAATGGACGGCAATAAAGCGGCCAATCAAAACGGGCGACAATAAAGATGCTAATCAAAACGGGCGGTAAAGAGCCTCTTCTTACTGCGGTTCCCACGAGCCCTGCTGCCTGAGTCCGGTCGCGGAAGCCTCCTTCTCGATGCGAGTTCTTCCGGGGTAAGCTTTACATTGATCGCTTTTGCGAGACTCTGCGCGTGCGACGGCTTGGTGATGCCGACGATCGGGAGCGCGCCTTTGGAAAGAGCCCAGAGGATCGGGACCTGCGAGGGATCGATATTGTATTTGTGCGCGATGCTGCGCATCGTCAGAAGGAGTTTATCGATCTTGACGAACTTGGACTTAGGGAAAGAAAGCCCTCTCATAGACAGCGCCGGAAAATGATGCTTTGAGTCATAATGGCCGGACAGGGCGCCCTGCTCCAGGACCATGTATGCGTAGTACCGGATCCCGTTATGATTGCAGTAGTTTATGATCTCCTGCTGATCGTTCCTTAAAAGGCTGAAGTGATTCTGAACGGCGCCGAGCTTCAGGCCTTCTTTTGCAAGTGCTCCCTCCGCAAGATGGATGTGCATCAGCGACACGTTGGATACGCCAAGTGCCTTGATCCTTCCGGACTTCATGAGAGGGATCGCTTCCCTGATATTTTCCTCAAGATTATTCGGCACGTGGATCCAGAAAAGGTCACATTCTTTCCTCCCCAAGCGTGACATGCTCTCTTCGAAAGACTGCGTCAGTCCGCCGCTCTTGTATTTTTTCGGCGGCATGAACTTGGTCGAGATAAAAATATCGTCGCGCCCGCTGATAAGTGTGCCGAGGAGTTTCTCGCACGAACCCATGCCATAGACAGCCGCCGTGTCCCAGTTGAGGAACCCGAGTCTTACGGCCTCTTCAAACGACTGCTTGAGCACCTCCGGATCCTGCTTTTTACCGAAGATCATGGATGAGCCGTTCATGCCGGTTCCCCATGCCCACGTTCCGATCAAAATGTCTTTCATAATTTTCGCCTCCTGCGAGGAATTATGTCATGCCGCAGGAAAACCCGCATTGATCTATGTTAAGTCATATCAGCCGGTCCAAAGTAATGTATCCGGCATCAAAAAACGGACATCCCGGCTTAGATACCCAGGTCATCTAATGTATAGTATCCGCTGTCAACAAGGATCTCTTTGTAATTTTTGGCATCAACGATCTTAGGACTGCAGAGATATGAAGGCACGTTGATCACGCCGTTGTCATATCTGTCTCTGTTGTTGACGACGGCTGTTCCGGTTGTAAGGATCTCGTCTGTCATCTTTACAGTTGCGTCCACAAGGGTCTGGGTGTCCTTGAAGACCGACATTGCCTGCTTGCCGTTTATTATGTTCTTTACGTTGGCAATGTCGCAGTCCTATAATAAGTGCCTAAAATGTTCTCGGCCCTTCCCCTTGCCCTGTCCGTGGACCATGCGTCAGTTGACGTAACGCTGAAATCGATCTGGTCAGAAGGAACGTTCAGTACGCCTTTCGAGAAATAAGGCATCAGAACATCATATGCGCCCGAATAGAACAGCTTAGCAGCGGGATCCGAAGGATCGCCTGCGGTGATCTCAATATTATAGATTTTGCCTGCAGGCGCGGAATTGAGCTTCAGCTGCTCGACGATATACTGGCCCTGCATAGCGCCCAGCAGGTAGTTGTCGAAAGTTACATAATAATCGAGAGTTGCGGTATCGTTGATGATCCTGTCATACGCGATAACGGTAACACCATTTTCTTCCGCCATGTCGAGTACGTCATTGAGGCTCACCGGGTCAATGGCCGCGATGATGATGACGGCGCAGCCCGATTCGACCATCCCCATGATCTGTATCCGCTGAAGGTTTATATCATTACCGGCGAATTCGAGATCGGTATCGTAGCCGAGAGTATTAAGGCCTTCTTCAAGACGTTCACCGTCCTCTCTCCAACGCATCAGATCACGTGTGGGGAATGATATGCCTACCCGGTTCATGTTGAGCTGCATGGCGGATGTACCGGTGGCAGATGTTCCGGTGGGCGTACCGCAATAACCCTCGAGCTCTATGTCTTCAACGATCTTCTGAAGCGCCTTCTTGAGTCTTGCATCGGCTCTTTTTGTAACAAGCCAGTCGTCACCGTCCCTGACCATATCGATATCTATCGTTTTCTTCAGGAAGAATGCTTTCGAGGAATGCGCGATATCATCAAGAAGATCCTCCATCTCATCAGAGAAGTAGCTGTCAGCTATAGTCTGTACATCGGGATATTTGAACTTTATGGTAAGGCTTCCCTCATTTTTCCTTGCGGAGGCCTCCGATTCCTCTATCGTGTAAACAGAGTATTTAAGCATGCACCTGAGGATCTCTTCCTGTTCGGGAGTTACATCATATGCCGCCTCTTTATTCGCATATTCGGAAGCGTCCTTGCTGTTCATGACCCTGGACATGTAGGAATCGAAAGAATCCTCCATCGCTTCCTTTGCTTTCTCGTTACTGCGGGATGAGCACCCGGCTGATGTAAATAACATAGCCGCTGCCATTATTCCTGCCATGATCTTCTTTATATTCATATCCTGACCTCTCGAAAATTTCCCGTCATCCCTTACGTTCAGATCGACATTTTGCCCTTCAATTATAACAGTTGCAGTACGCTGTCAGATATGATATCTTGATTATTGAACACGTTTAATAATCGAGGACGGCCCATAAAATGCAAAAAGAGGAAAAGCTTAATATCACAAAAGAAAAGCTTACCGAAGCTACTTTCGAGCTTATGGAAGAGCTTGATGATCC
>CACYRM010000150.1 GCA_902776845.1 Oscillospiraceae bacterium | reverse complement strand
GGCTTTGGCATCGTTTGCAATAGACAGATAAGGATTATGCTTCAGAATAGAATCGGCTATCTTCCCCATTTCAGTATCCGTCTTAGCATTTAAGAGCTGGATCTTCCGGGCCTCTGTATATGAAGGATAGATCTTGACGGCATTCTCATAATCGTTGATGCAATAGAAAAACGATGACAGCCCGAACCAAACTGATATGACAGCGGTTACGGGAGCCATTATCCCAAACGGCAGCAAGGCTTTATTAGACGGATAATCATCGGTCTTTGCAGAAGGTTTCCTGATAATAACCGCCCCAAAGATATGAACTGCATGTCGAAGTCGAAAAGCATATGCAGAACCATCATTAATATTATCATCCTGGACTGAAACTCCGCCTTGATAAAAGCCCTTACGGTCATTACGATGCCAAGCAGTGCCGGGATCCACCCGATATCGAGCAGGATCTGCAAAAGATCATTATGGATATGCACAACGCTGTAGACACCGGTCTGGAATGAACCTTGAGAATAATAATATCCGTAGTAACCCATTCCGAATGGATGTTTGAGGATAACCGGAAGCGCATCCATATAATACAGAAGTCTGCCGTAGAACGTACTTCCATTCATAATTGAATCAAGTCTTGTGAAAAGATATACTCCGGCAGCGGCTGCAGCCAAAACAAATGCTATCAGAGAAATGATCTTTATCTTCTTATCTTTGACCCAAATGATGAAAACTATTGCCGTAACTGCACTAAGCACCAATACGGTCCTGCTTCCGCTCAAAGCTATACCTGCGACATATATTGCCGCGAAAACCCAGTCCACAACAGTTATCTTTTCCTTGAAAAGCACAAGGATAAGGCAGACAAGAAGGAATATGGCGAAAGCGTTCGGGTACTCAAAGAATCCGGCGATCCTTCCGCTTACGATAATGTGACCCTTTAGACCTTCGATCCAACAGAGCGCAAATGACAGCAAAGTCATCAGGACTCCCGAATGAGGAACGAATCTCAAAAGATCTTCTTTCTTAGTTGCCGCGAGTACAAATAAAGGCAGCGGCAGGAACTTTATTACGCCCATCCATACCAAGCCCTTGTCGACAGCCCAGAATGCAGTCAGTATATGAAATACGACTATTGCCGCCGTAAAAAACAGCGGCAATCCGTAATCAACCTCAAATCTCTTATTCCGGACTATATCAATGATTATCATCGCCAGGAGCACAACAGCCACAAGTGCCGACTGCCATTCATAAAAAACACCTGTGAGAAACGGCAACACCGCCACAAGAATCTGCAGCGGTGCGACCGGTTTATTAAATGATAACTTAGCCGAAATATCCATGAAGCGATTATAGCATAAATATATAATTTCATTACTTAAGCAGTCGAAGCTTAACAGGTCGAAAACCTGATTTCCAAATAATTTCCTAAAACAACAGTTTCATGAATCGTATCATACCTGAATCCGTTTTTTATAAAAAACAAAACGACCCTTATAATACCTCGTCCTTATCCTTCTTTATCTCGCCGATGTATTTTTTCGCGTCCTTTATAAAGCTCCATACGATGAGGATCATGACGATACCTATCGGGAAGGCCGCGATTATCGATACAGTCTGAAGATTTGCCATCGTACCCTCCGAGAAGATCAGCGCTATCGGGAGCATGATCAGGAGGAATGCCCAGAAGAGCTTCATCTTCTTGCTGGCCGTCTCATCGCCCTCGATATTTTTATAGCTGTAATTGGATGCCACCATTGTGATGCTGTCGAACGATGTTGCGTAGAAAGCAAACATCGCGAGCGCGAGAACTACAAGGAATACGGGTGCCAGAGGCAGCTGGTGGATAATGTCGATTATCGTCTGATAGAGATCATCACCGTTGGCGTGATACTGTGCCACAGCATCGAATCTGCCGTGAACCTTCATGCCGAGACCGAAGTTGCCCAGGACAATGAACGATATCAGCGTGCTTGCCGTACCGAAAACATAAGATCCCATTATTACCTGCTTGACGGTCCTGCCGCGTGAGATCATGCCCATGAAGAAAGGAGCCGCAACGCACCATACCATCCAGTATGCCCAGTAGAAGATCGTCCAGTTCTGCGCAAAGCCCGCTTCCGTTCTCGTCGCGTCCGTCCAGGTGGAGAGCCCTATAAAGTTCTGAACCATGTTGCCTATTGATGTAACGCCGGTCTCTACCGAGAATCTTGCCTCACCTCCGAGGATGAACACATATGCAAGTATGATTCCGAAGAGGATCATGCAGATCTTGGAGAGCATATTAACGCCCTTAAGGCCGTTCATAACTGATGTTGTATAGATACCGCATACTACGAGCAGGATGCCGATCGATACGTACTTTGATCCCGCAATCCCGAAAAGATCAGTAAGCACCATCGAGAGCAGCGGAGTAGCTATGGAGAATGTCGTAGCCGTGCCTGCGATGAGAGCGATTACAGCAAGAAGGTCGATGACTTTTCCCCAGGGACCGTCAATGTGCTTGCCAAGCAAGGGTCTGCAGGCCTCGGAATACTTCTGCTTATGGCAGCCTCTAACATGGAGCATGAATCCGAATGCAGCAGCGAGTACCGCATAAAAACTCCACGGGATAAGGCTCCAGTGATACAGAGGGAATGTCGCTGCCCACTCGTTGATATCGCCGAAACCCATGACATGAGCGTCTTCATAGTAGTAGATCCATTCGCAGAATGAATAGAAAAGGATATCTGACGCGAGACCGCATGTAAACACCATCGCGCCCCACGAGAAGAACCCGTACCTGGGCTTTTCGCCGGGTTTGCCGATAGTGATCTTACCGATCTTCGAATATGAGAGCCAAATGGATACGAGGAAGAATCCAAGACCTATAACAAGATAGTAAACACCGCACTTATCTCCGAGAAAGCTTCTTATCACCTCAAGCGCCGCCGTTGAATTCTCAGGGGCAAGGATAAAATAAGCGCATAGGATGAGAATACATCCCAGCGGGATTATCGTCGTAAAAGGGTCTATCTTCCTCTTGCTGACTTCTTTAGCCACTTCTTTTGCCATAACTGCTCTCCTTATATGTTCAAATAACTTGTATCTATCTTTTTCAGTTCTTCGAGGCTGTCTATCTCCAGGATGTCTTCCCTGTTCATGATCCTTATTCCGAGCCTGAACCTGTCCGGATGAAGGAACATCGGTATATCATCCCAGTAAACATCCCTGTTCTTATTGACTTCAAACTCAAGTTCCAGGAGTTCTCTTAAAGTGCGTCCGTCTTCACTGCTCCATCTTGAGACGCTGTAAAGCTGCCAGCCGTGAGAGCCGCCTGTCCTGGAACATGATTTGACTAAACCGTCTTCGACCTGCATGAGCCATTCGTCAGTCTCGCCTTCACACCAAACTGCGTTATATCCTGATAGCGTGAAATGCGGCTCAAGTATCTTATCGTGATAAATGATCTGGTCGCCGTCGAGGATAATGCTGTCCTCAAGATGCATTCGGGCAGCGTATAAAGAACTTATATTGTTGCAGGTGTCGTAACAGGGATTCTCAATTAGCGTGATATCTTTCCCTTCCGCCCACTCATAGAACTGCTCTTTCAGATGTCCGACAACGACATAGAGCTCATTGATACCGTTAGCTTTGAGTGCGTTTACGACTGAATCTATCATTCTCACGCCGTTGACCTTTATGAGCGGCTTGGGTGTGCTGAATGTCAGCGGCTGCATGCGCGTGCCTGTCCCCGCGGCCATTATTACGGCTCGTCTTACTATATGTGTCTCTTCCGGCATTATTGCGCTTCCCCCATCAGCTTTTCCGCATAAGTGAAAAAGTCTTTTGCATAACGGTACTGGCGCAAAGAATATTCACCGAACTCAACGCCGAACTTTCTTTTGTACTCGCACCAGTTGGACCAGAGAAGCCCGCAGATTGCTATGTAGCAGTAGATCTTTGTGCGGGTGTCATTTTCGCAGGCGCCATCGAAATAAATATCGATCAGGCGGTCGCACTGCTCCTTATCGTAAAGGCTGTAGATACAGAACATCGCAATATCCACATGCGGATCCTGCATGCCGGAATACTCCCAGTCAGTAAGCTGAAGTTCCTCTTTTCTGCCTTTCTTATAGAACAGGAAATTATCCGGCACGGCATCGATATGAGTCAGGCACACCGTCTTTTTTGCTTTATCGATATACGGCTTCAGCGAGAGC
>CACYRM010000149.1 GCA_902776845.1 Oscillospiraceae bacterium | reverse complement strand
TATGAAAAGCCTTTTAACAGATAGTGGGTTCCTGCAACGTAAGCTCCGTCAAAACCGTTCAGTTTGCTGATTATCGAGAAGAGGAACTTATTGGTGATCAGTCCTTCCTCATATAGCTTGTCAGCGATATCAGACGTTGAATCGCCGCTCCTTATGACGATCATGACAGCGCCTTCGGTATCGGCCTTTATATTATATTTACCGGCCTCGATATCAGTCTTGAGACTGTTAAATCTCTTATCCTGCGAAATAACATAATTATAGCCGACGTAAACACCGCCTACCGCAAAACCGAACAGGAGTAAAATAACTATCAATATCCTGAGAGCGACCCTGACCTTGCCGGATAACATCAGTTAAAAATCTACCCCCGATATAAGCTTAAGATCAGTCGTCCCTCTTCTGCTTTGCAAGCGTCTTGGCACGAAGATCATTATTAAGTATCTTCTTGCGAAGCCTTATGCTCTGCGGAGTTACCTCACAAAGCTCATCGTCTTCGACAAATTCAAGGCACTGTTCAAGGGAGAATACCAGAGGCGGAGTAAGACGCATAGCGTCATCCGCACCTGCGGAACGCATGTTGGTAACATGCTTCTTCTTGCAGACATTAACGGTAATATCATCAGGCTTGGGATTGATACCTACGATCATGCCTTCATATACCGGTGTGCCTGCTCCGATGAAGAGTGCACCTCTGTCCTGGGCATTGTACAATCCGTAGGTTACAGCCGTTCCGGTCTCGAATGCCACCAGCACTCCCTGACCTCTCGTCTCGATGTCGCCTGCGAAGGGTTCAAAGCCCGAGATAACGGAGTTCATTATACCATTGCCCTTAGTGTCGGTCAAAAACTCGGTACGGTATCCGAGAAGGCCTCTTGACGGGATCTTGAACTCAAGACGTGTATATCCCTTGGTAGGCGGAAGCATATTCAGGAGTTCACCCTTACGCTTTCCGATCTTCTCCATAACAGGACCCACGAAGTCCTCGGGGACGTCGATCACGAGCTCCTCAACAGGTTCTGAGAGGACACCGTCGATCTCCTTCATGATGACCTTCGGCTTGCTTACCTGGAATTCATATCCCTCACGTCGCATTGTCTCGATGAGGACAGAGAGATGGAGCTCTCCTCTTCCCTTTACGATAAATGCTTCCGTTGTATCTGTCTCTTCGACCCTCATGGAAACGTTAGTCTCGATCTCTTTGAAAAGTCTGTCTCTCAGGTGACGGGAAGTGACATATTTGCCCTCCTGGCCTGCGAAAGGACTGTCGTTTACCGAGAATGTCATTGCGATGGTAGGCTCATCGATCTTAACAAAAGGAAGCGGCTCGGGATTGAGGGCATCACAGAGTGTATCTCCGATGTTGATATCAGTGATACCTGCAACGCAGACAATCTCACCGATCGATGCGGATTGTACTTCCTCACGGCCGAGATTGTGGAATCTCATGAGCTTAACAACTCTTGCGTTTCTCTTTCCGTCTTCGCCGTAAGTTACAAGAGCAACGTTCTCGCCCTGCTTGATGGTACCTCTCTCGACCCTTCCTACGCCGATCCTTCCGATATAAGGATCTGAATCGATATTGGATACGAGGAGCTGCATCGGGCCTTCGGGGTCTCCCTCGGGACAAGGTGTGTATTTAACGACCGTATCGAGCAAAGGTGTGAAGTCGAGTTCTTTTCCTGCCTCGTACTCTTTAAGATCCAGTGTAGCGATACATGTCTTACCGGAAGTGTAAACTACAGGGAATTCAAGCTGGTCGTCATCAGCGCCGAGCTCGATGAAAAGATCAAGGACCATATCAACAACCTCAAGAGGTCTTGCGTCGGGACGGTCGATCTTGTTAATGCAGACGATAGGCTTAAGGCCAAGCTCAAGCGCCTTATGAAGAACGAATCTTGTCTGGGGCATAGGTCCGTCAAAAGCATCTACAACGAGGAGAACAGAGTCAACCATCTTCAGCACACGCTCTACCTCACCGCCGAAATCGGCATGGCCGGGAGTGTCAACAACATTGATGCGGATACCCTTATAATCGATCGCGGTATTTTTCGCGAGAATAGTGATACCTCTCTCCCTCTCAAGATCGTTGCTGTCCATGACCTGCTCAACGACTGTCTCGTTCTCACGGTATACGCCCGCCTGCTTGAGCATTGAATCAACGATCGTAGTCTTACCGTGGTCTACGTGAGCGATGATTGCGATGTTTCTTAAGTTCTCGATTGTAGTAACTGCCATAAATAATTCTCCGAAAAAAGTCCTGATCCGAATCTGTAACCAATACACCTATATTAATAATAAAACCGTGTAATATTTTGCTACTGAACAGGCGTTATTTGTCACTGTGATATTTCACAAAATATCAGGCTTCTTCGCCGCTCTTATTACGCAAAAGGAGACGCAGCGGAACGCCTTCAAAACCGAAGTTGCGTCTTAACTGGTTCTCAAGATAACGCTCATACGAAAAATGCGACAATTCCTTATCGTTAACAAAGAGCGCGAACGTGGGAGGCTGGACAGAAACCTGTGTACCGTAATAGATCTTGAGATGTCTGCCCTTGTCCTGGGGTGTCGGGACCTGTGTCACAGCCTCCGATATCATCTTATTCAGAACGCTTGTGGTAAGGCGTTTCTTTGAATTCTCATATACTGTCTTTATCAGCGCGAAAAGCTTATCGACGCGCTGTCCTGTCTTGGCGGATATAAAAAGCACCGGAGCATAATCCATAAAAGGGAGACGGTCCTTAACGATCTTCTCCATCTGTTCCAATGTGCCTGTCTGCTTTTCGATAAGATCCCACTTATTGATAACGATTACAGATGCCTTGCCGTTATCGTGAGCCAGACCGGCTATTCTTGCGTCCTGCTCGGTAACACCGGCCTCAGCGTCAATAAGGATCACGCATACGTCGGCCCTGTCAACGGCCGCGAGCGCCCTTACCATCGAATAACGTTCGATAACGTCCTCGATCTTGCCCTTCTTGCGCATGCCTGCGGTATCGACAATGGTGAAAGATCCGTATTCGTTCTCGATCAGGGAATCAATAGTATCTCTTGTAGTACCGGCTATATCGGATACGATGCTTCTTTCCGCGCCGGCCAGCCTGTTTGACAGTGAGGACTTGCCCGCATTCGGTCTTCCGATAATGGCAACCCTGATGGTCTCATCCTTCTCACCTGTCTCATCGGCAGGAGGGAACTTTGATACCACCATATCAAGCATTTCGCCTAATCCGAGCTTATGTGCAGCGGAAATGGCGCATACATCCTCAAGACCGAGATTGTAAAATTCATAGAATTCCGGCGGAGGATCGCCGACATAATCCGATTTATTGACGCAGATCACCACGGGACGGCCTGCTTTTCTGAGCATCATGGCAATCTCGTTGTCAGCAGCCGTAAGCCCGCTCTTAAGATCGCACATAAATAAAATGACATCTGCGGTCTCGATCGCGATCTCAGCCTGGACACGCATCTGCTGCAATATGATGTCATCTCCGGTGTCGGGCTCAATACCGCCCGTGTCGATCATTATAAAATCGCGGCCGCACCAGGAAGTCTCGGCATAAATACGGTCTCTCGTGACACCGGGTGTGTCATAGACAATTGAGATACGTTCTCCGTAAATAGTGTTGAACAGTGAGGATTTGCCCACATTCGGCCTTCCCACTATCGCCACGACCGGTTTGCTCATGCCGTTTTTCCTTTCTTTGCAAAAAAAGAGGCAGTGCCTTTATTCCAAACACCGCCTCGTTAACTGAATAGTTCTTATTATTCTCAGATCTCTTCGTACCGCAGTTCTTGCAGACCGTGCGGCGAAGCATCTTAGCATGACACTGGGGACATTCAACGAGACCCGGCATGTTAAGTTTCCATGCGCTTCTGTGACGTGCAGTCCTTGCCTTCGACCATTTACGCTTCGGATGTGCCATTCATCTTCACCTCTTTCTTTTCACAAATGCTTGAAGATAATACCTTATATTTCTCCGTTTTGCAAGAGCTTTTTTATGGAAAAGATATTCCTGATCGGATCACCGGAGTCAGGATCAAGCGTATAACTGATCTCAGCACCGTCAACAAGGCCTCCCGGAAAATTAATATATTCCGTATCGATCTCCACGTCAATCGGTCCGAAAGTCGTTATCATTGAGCTCTTTGTCCTGTTCCCTGACTTGAAAACCATTCTTGACTTAACATCCCCGTTTCTTACGACGATCGCCCTTGATTCATCTTTTATAAGAGTTAACACAAAATGAGTCTCTTTTTCATTCTCATTATGCTTTTCAGTCCAGCTGTAAACTGTTCTGCTGCCTTCTTTGGATACAATGCCTGAGGTCTTAAGAGGCTCTCCGTACAGACCCGTCCTTATCTCGAACAGACACTTTTCTTCATTATTCGCATTATCCATCAGATGCTCACCTCATATTTGTCAGTCGTAAAATGCTTTGTTCCGGAAGGCAGTCCCTCGCCCAGGAAAGGCGCTGCCACCTGCTCAAAGAGCTCAGGCTCGTCACTTGTATAGAATTCCCTTACAGGATGGCTGTTGCCTTCAGAAGCGGTTCCCTCGTATCTCAAAAGATCCTTTACGACCTGCGCCGTTGCTTCACCGGTATTTACCAGAACGACATTATCACCCATTACTTCTTTTATAACTCCGGAAAGCAGCGGATAATGTGTGCAGGCCATAACAAGCGTATCAACGCCTGCTTCCTTTAACGGCTTTAAGTACTCTTCAGCTGTAAGTCTTGTAACTTCTTTATCCCACCAGCCTTCCTCGGCAAGGGATACGAACAGAGGGCAGGCCTGCTGGAAGATCCCGATATCATTCATTCCAAGTTCTTCGGCTCTTTTCTCAACTGCCTTTTTATATACGCCCGTGGATATGGTTCCTTTGGTGGCGATAATACCTATCTTTCCGTTCCTGGTGGATCTGCAGGCCACATCCGCACCCGGAGTAACCACCTCGACGACCGGCACGTCCGCCCTCTTTTTCAGTTCTTCATAAGCGTAAGCACTGGCCGTATTGCAGGCAATAACGATCATCTTAACGTCTTTGGTCTCAAGGAATCTGAGATTCTGAAGAGAATAGCGTATTACGGTGCTTCTGGACTTGGTTCCGTAAGGAGCTCTGGAATTGTCACCAAAATAGATAGTGCTCTCATCGGGAACACTGTTCCAAATCTCGCGGAGAACGGTAAGTCCTCCAATACCTGAATCGAAGACTCCGATAGGTCTGTTGTCTGTCATTTATATTTTCTCCCCTTACTTAAGGCGGACGTTATAATCCGGTCCTATTTTAAAGGTTTTGCCCGACACGTCAACGTGCATGTTATTCCCCGGAATCCTTCCGAAGAGGATCTGGCACGAGAAAAGCTGCTGATATCTGACCTTCCTGCCGTCTGCCGTTTCAAAATGCATATTGACCTTATTGCGTCCGTAATTGCCGTCACCTATTACCGGATGACCCAGATGCGCGAACTGCGCCCTTATCTGGTGAGTCCTTCCGGTAACAAGCTCCAGTTCCAGATCCGATACACTCTCGCCGTCAGGTCCTGCGTTCTCAAATATCTTAAGTATCCTGTACTTTGTGGCAATATCAAGATCTCCGGGCTGCTTTTCATCATGTATATAGACTTTGCCCGCCCTGGTCTTCTCAAGATAACCCTTAACTTCTTTATAGAGAGTTCCGTCTTCACCGACAGCGGGTTCGCCGGCATTTGGCTCGCCCAGCACCAGTGCCCTGTATCTCTTGGTTACAAGACCATTTTTGAAAAGTTCGACACAGTCTGCCAGAGCGGCTTTATTCTTGGCTATGATAACAAGGCCTCCCGTATTCATATCGATACGGTGGCAGAGTTCCGCTTCCCTGAATCTGGTATCGTTCCTTATCTGGTCGATCAGGGTATCTTCTATATCGCTCTTTCCGGAATGAACGGCAAT
>CACYRM010000148.1 GCA_902776845.1 Oscillospiraceae bacterium | reverse complement strand
AGGAATCCGCACAAGAGCGCGTCATCATAAGATTTTAAAGGCAGCAAAGGGTTACTGGGGTCATAAGAGCAAGCTTTTCAAGGTTGCTAACCAGCAGGTACTCAAGTCCGGCAACTATGCTTACCGTGACAGAAGAAATAAGAAGAGAGAGTTCAGAAGACTCTGGATCGTTCGTATCAACGCAGCTTGCCGTCTTAACGACATGAGCTACTCCAGATTCATGGACGGCCTTAAGAAGGCAGGCATCGAGCTTGACCGTAAGGTTCTTTCCGATATCGCTGTTACAGATGCAGCAGGCTTTGCTTCCCTCGTTGAGAAGGCTAAGGCAGCTCTCTGATAACAATTTAAAGATGAATTCAACAGCTGCGCAGGAGTGATCCTGCGCAGTTTTTGTTATGGAGACGTGACTCCGTCGAGAACGTGAGGCACGAAGAGTGCAAAAAGCCACCCGTTTGAAGGGTGGTGCTGTTTTTGCGCGAAAAACCGACTTTTGATCGATAAAATGTGGCTGAAAATCGGTCACAATGTCGGTTTTCGTAAATAATCGACTTTTTGATTGACAAAACGAGTGTATATGTCGGTCGTGGAGTCGGACGTTTTTCGAGATGCCCTCAGGCTTATTCGAATGTTTTTCGAACTGACTTCAGATTTAATCTGATATAATTAGCCAAGCGAAAAAAGGAGACCGTTCAAGTTGCAGATCATTACCAGCCGTGACAATCCGAATGTCAAGCGAATCGCAAAGCTTACCAAAAGAGATAATGCCAGATCCGAAGGCGTTATCTATCTCGAGGGCACCAGGCTCTGCGAAGAAGCATTAGCGAGCGGGCAGACGGCGCTGGAAGTGATCGTTTCCGAAGACAGGACCGGCTGGGCGGCAACGTTTGCGCCCGGCATAGAACCAATGGTCGTGAGCAGGGATGTTTTCAAAAAGATATCGCAGACGGTCAATCCGCAGGGTGTCGCGCTGATCGTTAAAGAGCCTGTGGCAGCCAGCGGGATCCCTTTTAATAACGACGGCAAAGACATCTATCTGGTGCTTGAGAATACGCAGGATCCCGGCAATCTCGGAACGATGATAAGGACAGCGGATGCGTTCGGGCTTACCGCGGTCATAATAAGCCCTACGACATGTGATCCGTATAACGATAAGGTCATCAGGGCTACCATGGGTTCCGTGTGGCATATTCCGGTCATAAGAAGGACTATGGATGAGTGCTTTGATTTCTTTATCAACGCGAAAATAGATACTCTCGCAATGCATCTTAGGGGCAGTGAACCCGGGTCAGGAGACCTTAAACTCCCGTGCGCGTATTTCATAGGCAACGAGGGAGACGGCCTGACCGATGAGACGGCAAACAGATGCAGCAAACTCGTTAAGATCCCGATGAAGGGAAAAGCAGAATCTCTGAATGCCGCCGTTGCAGCAGCAGTAATAGGATACGAACTCTCAAAGCTGTTGTAACAGCACATATTTATCAACGAACTAAACAATTAAACGCATAAAGACTGCATAATTATTCGTAAAACCGTTTGCAGTTTCCTTTACGGCGAAAGTAATATAATATATCGCGTAATATAAGCGAACAGGAAGATTACGACAATGGAATCTCAAGAGAACAAAGAGCTGATCAACAAGCTTGCCGAAGTGGCAAAAGTCAAGTCGCATATCAATGCGGATCTTTATACCAAATATAACGTTAAGCGCGGACTCCGCAATAATGACGGTACCGGCGTTCTCGTAGGACTTACCGAAGTCGGTGAGGTCATGAGCTACATCGTTGACGATGCCGACAGGATCCCTGTCGAGGGCAAGCTCTTCTATCAGGGTTATGAGGTCAAGGATCTCGTAAACGGGTTCTTCTCGCAGGGAAGATACGGTTATGAGGAGACAGCGTTCCTGCTCCTTACGGGCGAGCTTCCGACTGAGTCTGAGCTTAAGGAGTTCAATCAGCTCCTTTCGAATGTAAGACCGCTTCCGGACGGATTTACGGAAGATATGATCATGAAGGCACCTTCGCCGGATATCATGAATAAACTTGCAAGATCTGTCCTGGCGCTCTATTCATATGACGACAACCCGGATTCTACAGAGATATCTAACGTCGTAAGACAGTGCACTGAGCTCATCGCGAGATTCCCGGTGCTCATCTCATACGGATATATGGCAAGACGTCACTACATCGAGCACAGGGACCTTTATATCCATGCTCCTGTTGCCGAATATAACACCGCTCAGAATATCCTTCACATGATCAGACCTGACGGCAAGTTCACGGAGCTCGAAGCTAGGATCCTGGATCTCATGCTCGTGCTCCATGCTGAGCACGGCGGCGGCAACAACTCGACCTTTGTAACTCATGCGGTATCTTCAACAGGTTCCGATACATATGCGGTCATCGCATCCGCTGTAGGCTCTCTCAAGGGTCCCCAGCACGGCGGCGCATCCAACAAGGCTTACGGCATGATGAAGGATCTCCGTGAGCATGTAAGCGACTGGACGGATGAGAAGGCTATCAAGGAGTATCTTGCCGATATCATCAACAAGAAGGCTTTCGATCATTCCGGACTTATCTACGGCATCGGTCACGCAGTCTATACCTTGTCTGACCCGAGAACCGTCGTTATCAGGAAGTATGCAGAGATCCTCGCTAAAGAGAAGGGCAATATGGATCTTTATAATCTCTATCTTCTCGTCGAAAAGCTTGCGCCGGAAGTTTTCCACGAGGTCAAGAAATCCGATAAGCTTGTCTGCGCGAATGTCGATTTCTTTGCAGGACTTGTTTATTCGATGCTCGGAATTCCGACAGAGCTTTATACTCCTCTTTTCGCATGCGGAAGGATTGCCGGATGGAGCGCTCACAGGATCGAGGAGCTTGTCTCAGGCGGCCGTATCATGAGACCTGCATTCAAGTGCGTAAACAAGAGAAGACCGTACATTCCTTCGGATAAGAGGACAGATATTATCTGATTTCGTGAAATTTGGGGGCGCGGCACGGTTCGCGCCCTTTTTCTTGCAGGGATTTAATGCGAGAATGTGAGTCTGGTTCCTGTCTGGATATGTTGCGAAAAAAGAATTAACTTCATGTCAGGATATGGCACGGAAAAACATCAGTTTTTTTATCAACATTTCAAGGGCGAAAACCTGTCATAAAAGTTGAATTTTCGCGAAAATCAACTTTTCTATCAACTTTTTGGCCCGAAAATGCTGATAAAAAAGCTAACAGTCCTTTTAAGCCGGATGTTATACTTGCGCAGGTAGTAAACCTGTGGTAATATACTCGGGCAAACAAACAAGGCCCCATGGTCAAGTGGTTAAGACGGCGCCCTAATATACTCGGGCAAACAAACAAGGCCCCATGGTCAAGTGGTTAAGACGGCGCCCTCTCACGGCGCAATCAGCGGTTCGAATCCGCTTGGGGTCACCAGTTTATGAAGGAAGGACGAACATCTTACATGATGTCCGTCTTTTTGTTCAATAAGGCAAAATGATTATGGAAGAGAATAAATACATTAAGATCAGGGGAGCCAGAGAGCATAACCTCAAGAATATCGATATAGATATTCCGAGAAGGAAGATGGTCGTTCTGACCGGCCTTTCGGGCTCGGGCAAGTCCTCGCTGGCGTTCGATACGATATATGCGGAAGGACAGAGACGCTATGTGGAGTCTTTGTCTTCGTATGCGAGGATGTTCCTTGGACAGCTCGACAAGCCTGATCTGGACAGTATAGAAGGACTTTCGCCGGCGATCTCCATTGACCAGAAATCAACGGTAAGCAACCCGAGGTCGACGGTCGGTACTGTTACGGAGATCTACGATTATTTCAGGCTTTTGTACGCAAGAGTCGGAGAGCCTTTCTGCCCGAACTGCGGCAAGCCTATCAAGTCACAGGGCATCGATCAGATAATCGATAAGCTGAAGGTATATCCCGAGGGCACGAGGGCTATCGTGTATGCGCCTGTCGTAAGGGGTAAGAAGGGCGAGTTCGGAAAGCTTTTCGAGGGCTTCAGGAAGACAGGCTATGCTAGAGTCAGAGTCGACGGTATAACCTATGAACTTGATGAGGAGATCAGCCTCAACAAGAACAACAAGCATGAGATAGAGGTTGTTGTAGACAGACTTGTTATAAAGGAAGCAAATACGACGAGGCTCTACGATTCCTGCGAGACGGCGCTGAAGCTGTCTGACGGGCTGCTTCTTGTGGAGCTCCAGACCGCGACGGTTGACGATAAGGGTGAGAAAACATATGAGACAAGCGAGGAATTTTTCTCGCAGAATCTGGCATGCCCTGACTGCGGTATATCCTTCGGCGAGATAAATACTAGAAGCTTTTCATTTAACAGCCCCGAGGGCGCCTGTCCGAACTGCTCGGGTATCGGAACGCTTACGGCGGTCGATCCGGAACTATGTATTACCAATCCGAAGCTTTCAATCAATGAAGGCGCGGTAAGGACAGCCGGGTGGAATTTCGACGATCCGAAGAGCTGGGGTAGATGCTTTATTGAGGCGCTTGCGAAAAAATATAAGTTCTCTTTGGACACACCGTATTACAAACTTCCCGATAACATTAAGGAAATAATCCTCTACGGCAACGGCGGAGAGATGCTCAAGGTCGATACAAGGAATTCCATATATCCCAGAAGCGGTGATTACTATTCTGACTGGGAAGGCATCGTTCCGAGCGTTATGAGGCGCTGGAGAGAGTCCGGAAGCGAGGACGCGAAGGCTTCATATGAGAGATATATGAGCATAGACATTTGCCCTGTGTGCAACGGCGCAAGACTCAATAAGAACAGTCTCTCGGTTAAGGTCGGAGGCCTCAACATAAGTGAGCTTACTGATATGTCGGTCAAGAGCATGAGACAGTTTTTCGCTGACTTAAAGCTCAGCGGCAAGAATGCCGAGATCGCGGCGCCTATCCTGAGAGAGGTAAGGGCGAGGCTGGAGTTCTTATATGATGTTGGTCTGGACTACATGACACTCTCGAGATCGTCTGCGACTCTTTCGGGCGGTGAGGCACAGAGAATAAGGCTGGCCACACAGATCGGCGCAGGCCTTCAGGGCGTGCTTTACGTTCTTGACGAGCCTTCGATCGGTCTTCACCAGAGAGACAACGACAAGCTTATCAAGACTCTGTTCAAGCTCAGGGATCTCGGCAATTCGATCCTCGTTGTAGAGCACGATGAGGATACTATGAGATCTGCAGACTATATCATCGATATCGGTCCGGGCGCGGGTTCGTTCGGAGGCCGTATAGTTGCGCAAGGTTCGGTTGACGACATAATCAGCGAGCCTGAATCCGTTACGGGACAGTATCTGTCAGGCAGCAAGTTCATTCCGGTTCCCATGAACCGCCGCAAAGTCAACGATAAGAAGATGCTCAAGATCTCTGGTGCCTGCGTAAATAACCTGAAGAATATCGATGTGTCGATTCCGATAGGCCTGTTTACTGTCATTACGGGCGTTTCAGGCTCGGGCAAGTCGTCGCTTATCAATTCGACGCTTGTACCGTACCTTTCACACGAGCTCAACGGCTCCAGGAAGACGAGGGTTAAGTGCGAGAGGATAACTGGCTATTCGAACCTTGATAAGATCATATGCATCGACCAGAGTCCCATAGGACGGACTCCGAGGAGCAATCCGGCAACGTATATAGGTCTTTTCGATCTGATAAGGAAACTCTATGCCGAGACACCGGACGCGAAGCAGAGGGGTTATAAGGCCGGAAGGTTCTCATTTAACACCAAGGGCGGCCGTTGTGAAGCCTGCGCCGGTGACGGCGTCAACAAGATCGAGATGCACTTCCTTCCGGATATCTACGTCACATGCGATGTCTGCAAGGGAAAGAGATATAACAGGGAGACCCTCGAGGTCAGATATAACGGAAAGAATATATCGGATGTCCTTGATATGTCTGTCGACGAGGCCTGTGAATTCTTTAAGAACCATCCGGCGATCTATAAGAAGGTAAGGACGCTCCAGGACGTCGGTCTGGGCTATATCAAGCTCGGACAGCCCTCCACGACGCTGTCGGGCGGTGAGGCGCAGAGGATCAAACTTGCCTCGGAATTATCGAGAAGATCTACGGGAAAAACGATATATGTATTAGATGAACCGACCACGGGTCTGCACGTTGCCGACGTTCATAAATTGGTTGACATTTTAGAACGCCTAACAGAAAATAAGAACACTGTGGTCGTAATCGAGCACAATCTCGATGTCATAAAGACGGCTGATTACATTATCGACTTAGGTCCCGAGAGCGGGGACGGAGGCGGCGAGATCGTTGTCACGGGCACTCCCGAGGAGATCGCGAAATGTAAGAAGTCCTACACCGGTCAGTTCTTAAAGCCCATTCTCGAAAGGGCGAAGAAGAACGGCCAGTATAAGGATATTTCCGCCTTTATCGACACCGCAAGGCTCGAGGAAGAACAATACGACATTCTTACCGGTCCCAGGGTAAGACGCAGGATAAGGGAAGATATAGAGGATAACGGAGAAATATAATGGCTATTTGCAGTATTTGTAAGAAAAGACATGCGATCGTTTTTACGAGCCGCTATGAGAACGGCAACAGGATAGATGAGGGCTTTTGCCTTAAGTGTGCCTATGAATCAGGCATTTCGGGTGTTACCGATATGTTCAAGGCAACGGGCATCAACGCTGACAACATCGATGAGATGAGCGACAAGCTTGAAGAGCTTGTATCACAGAACGGGTTCTCAGCAGATCCTACTGATTTTTTGAAGTCGCTTGCTTCCGGAGATGAGTTCGGAGACATGCCATATGAAGATGACGAGACATATGAATTCGATGAGGATTCCACGCCCGTAAGCATCGCTGACGCGGATGAGTCTGACGGCGACAAGGGCGGTGATGAGAAGTCTTCGGGCAGCATTTTCGATTCGATCTTCGGCAGAAGACCAGGAAGCCAGGCCGGTGACAATGCGAAGGGCGGCAAGGACAGCAAGGAGCCCGGAAAGGGCAGAGGTAAGCCGAGACTCAAGTATCTTAATGAATTCGGTACAAACCTTACAGAACGTGCCGCTGAAGGCAAGATCGACCGTATAATCGGCCGTGATAAGGAGATCGAACGCTGCATCCAGATACTTAACAGACGTTCCAAGAACAATCCTGTACTCATCGGCGCCCCCGGTGTCGGTAAGACTGCCATCGCGCAGGGACTTGCGGTTAAGATCGTCGAAGGTACTGTTCCGGAGAAGCTCCTGAATATGCAGATCTGGCAGCTCGACCTTCCTGCAATGGTTGCGGGAACGCAGTTCAGAGGTCAGTTTGAGAGCCGTATCAAGGGTGTTATAAATGAAGCAATCAAGGCTGAGAACATCATTCTCGTAATCGATGAGCTCCATACGATCATAGGCGCAGGCGATGCGGAAGGTTCCACGAATGCCGCCAATATCCTTAAGCCTGCTCTGGCAAGGGGAGAACTGCGCATTCTGGG
>CACYRM010000147.1 GCA_902776845.1 Oscillospiraceae bacterium | reverse complement strand
GATGCTGACGGTCTTGTATCCGGTGCATGCCATACATCAGCAGACATGTTAAGACCTGCCCTTCAGATCATTAAAACTGCTCCTGAAAGAAAGATCGCATCGATCGCTTTCATGTTTGATATTCCCGATAAGTCCATCGGAGAAGACGGCATCATCCTCTGCGCAGACTGCGCACTGATGCAGGACCCCAATCCCGAGGAACTCGCAGAGATCGGTGCTGAATCAGCTGCTTCATTCGAAGCTCTCATCGGCAAAAAAGCAAAGGTCGCTTTTCTCTGCCATTCCACAAAGGGCTCTGCAAATCATCCCTTCGTGGATAAAGTAGTTGAGGCCGTTAAGATCGCAAAAGAGAAGTATCCGGATGTTCTTTTGGACGGCGAATTGCAGCTCGATGCAGCGATCATCCCTGAGATCGGCGCTTCCAAAGCTCCCGGTTCTCCTGTTGCCGGACAGGCAAACGTCCTCATCTTCCCTAACCTTGAGGCCGGAAACATCGGTTACAAGCTCATTCAGAGGATCGGCAAAGCGGAAGCTTACAGTTTCCTTCAAGGTCTTGCAGCTCCGGTCAACGATCTTTCCAGAGGCTGCAGCGTTGATGAACTCGCAGGCGTAATCGTTATCACCGCTGTTCAGGCTCAGCAGCAGGCAGCTACAAAATAAAAGATTTCAGGAAACTATTGTAAAATATAAGAAGCGTTGATAATACCGGCGCTTCTTATTTTTTGTTTAAAGGTTGATCTCATTATGTGGAACGGACTTAAGATTTCTGCGGTTTTTTTCGAAGAGTACGGGCTTCCGGTGCTCGAAAAAGATTTTGCTGAACACAAGGATCAGATCGCGGCAGGACTGGTTGGACAGACATCGGAATGCTTCGGTTATGATGATTATATCTCGAGAGATCACGACTATGCGCCCGGCTTTTGTTTGTGGCTTCCCGAGGAACTGAAAAAGGATATCGGCGATGATCTTCAGAAAGCGTACGATGCGATCCCTGTCGAGAAGTTCATAACAAACCACAGATTTGATGTCGGCATGGCTGAACCATCAGGAATCATGACCGGCGCAAGAAGTCACAGAGTCGGTGTTCACAGCATCGAGGAATTCTATTTTGAACATACCGGAATGACACATGCTCCTGCAACAACAGAGGACTGGCTCGCAACACCGCAGATGCATTTAGCCGAAGCGGTCAACGGAAAAGTATTCCGTGACCCTTCGGGTGTTTTCAGTTCTATTCGAAATGTTTGGGAAGGATATTATCCTGAAGATCTAATAAAGAAGAAAGTCGCTGCAGACCTTGCCATGGCGGGTAAAACCGGGC
Source organism: Oscillospiraceae bacterium (assembly GCA_902776845.1). Classification (GTDB taxonomy): domain Bacteria; phylum Bacillota; class Clostridia; order Saccharofermentanales; family Saccharofermentanaceae; genus Saccharofermentans. Next base: position 4,372 of record CACYRM010000147.1, on the reverse strand, counting down.
AATTTAATTATGTTCGCTCTATTAAACGTGGTGATATCGGGGCCGCTTATTGCTGCGTTACAGAATTTATATACAAGATCACTGCGGCATTGTTCCTTCTTAACGGCCGGTATATGCCATATTACAAATGGCGCTTCAGAGCGATGAAGGAGTTTACCACCTTGAGCAACGTGGTTGAGCCGCTTATGAGGCTTTCTCAAATGAGCGAAGAAGAAAGTAAGGGTAAGGTAAAGGAACTGGTTAAACGCGGTTGGTCTTCGGGCTACAGCGACTATCTTCTCGACAATGCAAAACTCGTTATGAAGACCATAAGTGATACAGAGATTGCATCCTGGAATGTATTCGTCGGTGAAGATTGATAAGATTTTTTAATTCCCGCTCTTATCAGGCAGGATCAGCGAAACGTGGCCTGAGTCCTCCACTGAGGTCTCTATCTTCGGCTTATCAGTATCCGTACTGTAAGTGGAAGAACTGTTTGTAACTCCGTTCCAGCGAGCAAAAACAATAACAAACACCATTGTGATTGCGAGCAGGAAGCCCGCAATCACAACGAATCCGCTCCCCATATTTGCGGCATAACTTTTAACTCTAATCGCCAAATCCGGAAACATGCTTTTTCCTCCTTTGCTTAACTTCTGAGCATATTATTGCAAAGGAAAAAATCAAAAAAGTACTAAATCGGCATCAAAACGGCATCAATTGTAAACAATCAATAAGGTCCTATACTGCCGTAAGGTACAGAGATATTCGCCGTGAACTCAAACGTGTAATTCTTATCATCCTTGAATACAAACAGATAAGTGACCGAATCACTAATGGTATCGCCTATCATATGATACGTGACGATCTTTGCGTCAAGGCGGGAAGCAAAATGATTATAGATAGCTGTCCGGAATTTGTTGCTCAAAAGTTCATACGCCTCATCGATAAAATGAACATCATCATAACCATGGACCAGGCTTTCCCATTGATCAGGATCACCGTCGAAATAACACTGGAGTATGGCACCGGTCTTATCATCAACAAAGCACCGGAATTCCCAGTATTCATTCAAAAAGATTTCAACACCCCATACAACTATGGTTCCTCTGTTGTTTGACAGATTAACGAGCATCGGGGCGGCATACCAGTTCTCGGCAACATCAAATCTGTAACCGGTAAAGTCTGCGAGAAAATCCCCCAATATCCTTGCAAGTTCTTCTTTCTGGATAAAGATACCCTTATCAAGTTCGATCGCTCCCAGCATTACATTCTCGTAATTCGCAATAGTAATCTTCTGATTCATGGTAAGGTCATCCCTGTAAGACAGGTTAATCTGTTCGATATCAAGATCCATCTGTCTTCCGTCATTGATCTGGTCATAGATATTAAAATCGGCAAGCGGAAGGAACCAGCCGAGCAGGGCTGCCATTATGAAAAAGACTGCTGTTATAACTGTATTGAATCTTCTCATACGGTGATTTCCTTTATCATGATGGTAACGCAGGTTCCGTTGCCTTCCTTGGACGCAAAAGCTATCGTTCCGTTATGAAGTTCTATTATCTCTTTGCACAGATTTAATCCGAGTCCCACTCCCCCCTGTGCTCTTGAACGGGATTTATCAACACGGTAGAAAGCTTCGGTGATGTGTTTCAATGCCTCTTCCGGCATACCTCTTCCGTTATCTATAACACGTATACGGTAATTCCCTTTTACGCTGTCACCCAGGATCATTATATTTCCGCCGTTGTCCAATGCCTTTCTGGCATTATCCAAAAGGTTTGTAATAAGAGAACTGAACAGATCCGGCTCCACCATGCACATTGCCGGTTCAAGGCGGCACTGAAGAACGATCCTCCTGTTCCTGTAGACAGGCTGAAGATGGCTTGTCAGATTCTGTATCATGCTTTTCATATCAGTAGGAACAAACTTTATTTCCTGCTGTTTCATCATCAGAAGATCCAATAGTTTTAGAGATAATGATTCCAGTCTTTTGCCCTCGGAGAAAATGTAATTCGCGGCTTCCTGCGTCTCATCCGCATTTAAAGACTGGCTTCTTAAAAGATCAGCATACCCGATGATGGATGTCATAGGGGTCTTCAGTTCATGTGCAAAACTTCCCATGAATCTGTCCTGCTTTTCCATCGACAATTTCAGCTCGGTAATATTGTCCTCCAGCCTGTCTGCCATGTAGTCAAAGTCAGAACCCAGCTGCCCGATCTCATCATGTGTCTTGGAATTGACCCTGGATTCCAGCTGCCCCGAAGCCAGGGCTCTTGCTGTTTTTGAGACCTTATTCAAAGGCATAGTCATATAATATGTGGTGATCCATGCCGCAAAACCGCCCGCGAGGATCAGGACTATCAACACCTGATGATAAACCCTGACCTGATCATCCCTGGCCTCATATACAGGGGTAATATCGTACAGGACCACGAGTTCCAAAGGCTTACCGTTAGTTCTGATGATACCGTTTATCTGATAAACGTGCCTTGAATCCCTCGCAAACAGGAACGATTCGAATTCGGAATCAGTATCATATTCAGCTTTTTCTTCTCCGATCTCATATAAGACCTTATCTCCTCTTGTAAGACTGATCCCGACAAGGCTGTTGGCGGAATTCATTCTTTCGAGAGCAGTACTGATATTGGAAAAATCCTGCTGGATATCGACAAAGTTTACAAGCTGGACCGTCTGAAGGAGCATCTCATAAGATTCGGCGCAGTTATTCTGTGTCTGCTCGAGACTGCTCCTGAAATTCTGTCTGATAAGAAGAAGTCCTCCCACACCATAGCTCAATGTGAGAAGCCATACCATAACGAGGAGCATCTTCTGCCTGAACCGCATTAATTATGCCTCCAGCCTGTATCCGACCTTCGGTACGGCGTGTATTACTTCCTCCCAGCCGAGTTTCTTACGGAGTCTCTGAACATGAAGATCGACCGTCTTGCTCCCGTACGGGAAAGGCTCATTCCAGACACGCTCATAAATAGTCTCTCTGTACATGGCAATTCCCGGATTCCTTGCGAAAAGGAGAAGCAATTCATATTCCTTCGGAGTCAGAGGAATATTATATCCGTCCTTATAAACGATCATAGCCTTGGTATCTATAACAAGACCGGCAATACGTATCTCGGTATCTGTCTTGTTATAACGGCGCAGAACAACATTGACCCTGGCAAGCAGCTCAATGATCTCAAACGGTTTTGCAAGATAATCCTCTGCTCCGAGTTCGAGACCTCTTACCCTGTCCTCGACCATATTCTTTGCCGTAAGGAAGATAACCGGAACCTTCATCGGACGGATATACTGCATCAGCGAAAAACCGTCTATCTTAGGGATCATAACATCAAGAAGAATAAGGTCATAGACATTGTTCTTGATAAGATCCAGCGCTTCTTCACCGTCAAAAGCGCACATGCAGGAATAGCCCGCTTTCGTAAGGCTCATCCTGATAAGATTCGAGATAGGCTTCTCGTCCTCAACTATAAGTATGTGTATCATATTTACCCCCAAACATACTAATTATACATTTAAGAGCAAATAATAACATCTTAAATTAAGGCAAGGTGTCAGCTTATGCTTATGACTTTGTAATCCTTATCTTCGACAGCCTTTACAAGAATACCGTCATCCACATTTTTATCAAGTGTAACTACAGCAGTTCCGCTTTCATGAGAAACTTCAGCAGCCGACACACCTTCAAGAGCTTCCAATGCTTTCTTTACGGAAGCTTCACAGTGTCCGCACATCATACCTTCGATCTTAATTGTCTTTTCCATTTTTGAAATCTCCTTTGCATTGTTTTCTTCATCATTTTTCTTTAGATTCAATTCCGCAAGCCTGTTCCTGATATCACTTTTCTCCTTGTCATGTCCGGCATCAAAAGGTCTGATGAGATTAAGTCTTAACGCATTCATGCATACGGTAAAACTTGATAAGCTCATTGCAGCCGCGCCGAACATAGGCGTCATGGTAAGACCGAACGCCGCATATGTGCCTGCCGCAAGAGGAATAAGCGCAATGTTATAAATGAATGCCCAAAACAGGTTCTCGTGAATGTTTGTTATCGTTCTTCTGGATATCCTGACCGCAGCGGCAGCATCCTTAAGGGTGGACTTCATAAGCACAACGTCAGCCGCATCTATGGCAACATCTGTTCCCGCTCCTATGGCTATTCCGATATCGGCGCAGGTAAGGGCGGGAGTATCGTTTATACCGTCTCCGACCATGATCACCCTGCCGTATTTCTGAAGCATCTTAACATAGTCTTCCTTCTCACCGGGAAGGACTTCCGCAATGGTCAGATCGACTCCGGCAACCTTTCCTATGCTTTCAGCAGTCCTTTTGTTGTCACCTGTAAGCATGACTGTATAAAGGCCCATTTTCTTAA
>CACYRM010000146.1 GCA_902776845.1 Oscillospiraceae bacterium | reverse complement strand
TTCAGATGGCTCGTCCAGTATCACATGCCTGCCGCGCTTATCCTTATTGAATTTGCCGATAACTCTTTTAAGAGCACGCAGGCTATGTTTATCAACTGTGATAACAGCCTCATGACCTTCAGTTTCTTTAAGCAGCGCGAAAAGATCATCAGGTTATATGACATAAGGCTCAAGCAGCTTATCAAGGTTAATATAGCCCCTGCGGTTATATGCGGATTAGCCGCGAATCTTGTTCTTTTCTTCACGGGCGGGCAGGATTATCCTTTCCAATACCTCATTACGGTCATTGTCTGTGTTCTTATGAGCGTTGGTTATGCGGTAATCTGGCTCTCACTTTACTATCTTTTCCAGCCGTTTACGACGAGTGTCAAAGTTAAGAGCGGAGTATATACTGTCGTCAGTACGGTCATTTTTGTGGTTCTCTCCATTATCGTCTGGATTCCCGTGAATTCTTTGATCCTGGCAGGACTCCTGCTTGTGCATACTGTGCTCTTTGTGTTCCTGATGCGGAAGCTTGTCTATAAATACGCACCGAAGACATGGAAGGCAAAAGCGTAAAACATATTTACTTAATAGAACTTTTACACCATTCTGTTATTTCCTGTGTTAAAATGCTAATAAGTAAAATTATTTTTACAGGAGGCATATTATGGACTATCAGAGTTTTGTCGACATGCTCGATGTCATGACTTGCATAATCTCGGTCGAGACAAAAGAAGACGGTTCATATGGCGATATCAGGATAGTAACGGGTAATCCGGCTTATATTAAATCTATTGAGCATGCCAATCCGGATGTTCCTCAGATGCTGACGAGCAAATTCGTTCCGAACAGCCTTTATCAGACTTATTTTCCGACTGACCTTAATTTCGAGGATTTCTGTTTCAGGTGTGCGGTCTTAAAACAGCCCATGCACACATATATTCATCCTGAGAGATTTGATTTCTGGTTCAGCCTTTACATGATGCCTTTAGGAAACGAAGGCAATCTGCATTATTGTACATATTCCCAGGTTGTCTCCAAGTATGCGGACAGTGAGCAGATGAGCAATACGTCCGCATCTATTGCCACTGATGTGCTTAACACCTGTATCAAACTCAGAGGAGCGACGAACTTCCAGCATACAATGGATGAGGTCATTTCTGATATAAGGAAACTCTGTGATGCCCAATCCTGTGTTATCCTGCTGACGGATCATGAGACAAGAAAGTGTTCGGTCCTTTGCGAATCGAGGAATGAATATTCTATGCTTCAGAGCATGAAGGATATTCTCAGGGATGATTTCTATGAACTGACTGAATCCTGGAAGGATGTTATAGGCGGAAGTAACGGTCTTCTTATCAAGAACAGGAATGACTGGGATTATTTAAGAGAGAAGAACCCTGAGTGGTGCGAATCCCTCATAAAGGCAAAAGTCGAGAGCATTGTTCTTTTCCCATTGGTCAACGGCAATGAGACTCTGGGTTATATCTGGGCATGCAATTTCGATACCGAGAACACTGTCAATATCAAACAAACGATCGAGCTGACGGTATACTTTGTTGCTTCAGAGATCGGTAATCATCTGCTTTTGGATAAATTGAAGAAGCTGAGTTCTATCGATATGCTCACCGGTGTTCTGAACAGAAATGAGATGAACAACAGGATCGATGCCCTCAGAAAAGGCGGAAGCGATGAGATCAAGGGCCTTGGCATAGTATTTGCCGATCTTAACGGGCTTAAACGTGTCAATGATAAAGAGGGACATGCCGCGGGAGATCTGATGATCAAGAATGCGGCAATGGCTCTTCAGAATGTGTTTGTTGGCGATCAGATATTCAGAGCCGGCGGCGATGAATTCATGATCATGATGTCATTTACCACCGAAGACGCGATCAAGGAAAAGATCGCCAAGGCAAAGAAGATCTCGAAGAAGTACGGCAATGTCTCATTTGCTTTGGGATACGCTTACCGGAATGATTCAAGCGACATAACGGAAGTGCTGAAGCTTGCGGATGAGAGAATGTACGAAGACAAGGCCAAGTACTATCTGGACCATCCGGAATATATGCGCTGATCTGTGATCAGCTTTCTTCGCGCTTTGAAGTGCAACCGGATATACTTATCCTTTGACGGCGCCTGCGGCTATGCCTTTTACGATATATTTCTGGCAGAGCATATAGATAATGAGTATCGGAACAAGTGACATTACGATAACAGCCAGGGAAGCTCCGAGATCGACGCTGCCGTAACTGCCTTTGAGATACTGTACCTGGATAGGGATCGTTCTGTACTTTGTCATATCGAGTACAAGGTAGGGGAGAAGATAGTCGTTCCAGATCCACATGAATTCGAGGATGCCGACAGATATCGTTACGGGAAGGAGCATAGGAAATACGACCCTGAAATAACGCTGTATTGTATTGCAGCCGTCTATTACAGCCGCTTCTTCGACTTCATAAGGCAGGGACCTGATGAATCCTGTGAAAAGGAATATGGCCATTCCCGCGCCGTAACCCAGATATACGAAAGGAATAGTAAAAGGCGTGTCCATGCCGAACATACTGGCATCTGCCGATAACGGGAACATGACCATCTGAAACGGCACTGCAAGTGAGAACAGACATGCGCCGTAAAAGATCTTTGTAAACCAGTTGTTTACCCTTACGATATACCATGCGGCCATTGAGCAGCATATGATGATGAGAAGAGTGGATACAACGCTTATCAGTACGCTGTACAGAAATGCCTGGCCGAACGGATAGTTGCCGAACGTAAGCGCGGTATTGTAGTTCTCAAAACCCACGAATGATTCTCCCGTTGGAACGGAGAACATATCAGTATTAATCTCGCCGCTTCTCTTGAATGAATTAAGCACGGAGAAAACGATAGGCATTACCCAGATGAGCGAGATAAGTATAAAGACTATCTTTCTTACTGTGTATTTTTGAGTATTCATACCTTTTTCCCCCTTGAACTGTTCTTTTTCACTTTCTCCTTCTTCTCGCGTGTCGCATATAATTGGAGAGCGCCGAAAGCGGCAACGAGAAGGAAGAAGATCACAGCTTTCGCCTGTGCCGTTCCGTGCCAGTGGTTATTGATCTGATAGGTTGAATAGATATTCATGGCAAGGAGTTCGGTGGTCTTGAGCTGCATTCCGTTTTCGAGCGTACGGATAGGCTGGCCGCCTGTAAGCGCAAGATTCTGATCGAACATCTTGAAGCTGTTGGTGAGTGTCAGGAATGTGCAGATCGTGATCGAAGCCTTCATGTTGGGGATGATGATCTTTGTCATCCGCTGGAATCTGTTGGCACCGTCCATATGAGATGCTTCGAGCATCTCTTCGGGAAGTGCGGTAAAACCGGCTATGTATATGATCATCATGTATCCGATCTGCTGCCATGCAACGAGGATGACAAGTCCCCAGAAACCGAATACCGGACTTGCGGTGAGGTAAGTCCCGAAACGGCTTAATATTCCATCAAAGAGCATGCTCCAGATGTAGCCCAGAACAACGCCGCCGATGAGGTTAGGAAGGAAGAACGAAGCACGGAATAAGGTAACGCCTTTGAATTTCTCTTTAAGAAGATAAGCGATAAAGAATGCCGGAACATTGACGCAGATTATTGAGGCTATTGCATAGAGACAGGTGATAAGGAATGCGTGCCAGAAGCTCGTATCCCTGAAAACTGTCACATAATTCGATATACCTGTAAACGTGGCATCTTTCGGGATAAAGAAATTGCAGAAAGACAGATAGACACCCTGAATGAACGGCCATACAAAGCAAAGGCAGAAGCATATGAAAACAGGAAGGACAAACAATGGAAAGTATTTCTTGACCGGATCTTTCATGTCTTCACCCCCTTACATTGTTCCGTGTTCCAGCCGGTACTGGAAACGCCATCCGTTTACGAAGGCATTCTCTACGGCATCCCAGGTTCCGATACCTGCTGAGTATTCCGCGAGGGCGCTTGTCACGCCTTCACGCCACACATCAGTATTCGGTGTCATGCAGAAAGCCCACTGGACAGGATGTCTGCCCTGTTCCTCATAAGCTTTCTCGGCATTGAAGAACACATTGTCTGTGGGAATACTGTCTTTGAAAGGTGTTACGCCGAATTCTTTTGAAAGCATCGTTTTGCCTTCATCGGAGGTCACTACCCAATA
>CACYRM010000145.1 GCA_902776845.1 Oscillospiraceae bacterium | reverse complement strand
GGCTGCGACTTCTACGAGACCCGCGGAATCAACCTCACGGACTGCGACATACATGATGTTCCGTCTCCGGCACTGAGATTCACCAATTGTAAGAACATAACCTGGAACGACCAGGAGCTTAAAGGTGATTATCTGAAATATGATGTTAACGCCGATACAACGCTCACGGTCTGGAAAGAAACATAATAGAGCGGGACGGTGCTAGAGCGCCGGCACAAAAGAATCGGCACAAGAGCGCCAATGATATCAGGGGCTTCGGGAATTCCCGGAGCCCCTGTGTTTTGTGGCAATATACAAAACGAACCCCAAATATAAATACGGGTTGAATAGAATTGATTTTTTATTGCATTTTTCGGTCTTGTAATATGCAATAAAAAGTCGATTTTTTCGATTTGTTGACTTTTTATTGCACTTTTTCGAAGGGAAAACTGCAATAATTTTGTATTGCTTTATTAGTTTGGGTTTGAGGCACACTTCATCAGGTGGAATTCGATGAAGCGAGAGAACATCCAGCAACTTTTTATGTTCCGGCTTGTCCATTCTCAGATATTATTCTTTACAAAGTCCAGAGACTTCTGCTTCACATCTTCCCTGCCGACTGACATAAAACCATGATCAGCTCCCTCAACATAAATGAGTTCTGCTGACGGGAATTGTTCTTGAGCTTTATCATATAATGATGGCCAGGTCCGGCCGAATGAACCTTCTGCAGTTCCAAGGAATATGATCACATTTCCATTGAATGACGGCATATAATCGTAAATATCAAATGTGTTCAGATCTTCAATAAAACGATTCGTTAATATTGATTCGGGTATAGTCGACATATCAGGATCGCTTCCGCTTATCTCGTCTTTCAGATGATATGCCGGTTCTAAAAGGATCATACCCTTGATCTCTTCAGGATAATTGCAACCAACATATGAAGCAACCAAACCTCCAAAGCTGTGACCGAACAGGAAAACATTGCTGCTGTCAATTACCGGCAAAGTACGCACGCCGCCTATTACAGCCTTGAGATCCTCTGCCTCTGTCAGGACTGTCAGATCATCGGTGCCGGCCACACCTGCAAAATTAAATAACACTGTAGCCATTCCGTTCTTCGTAAGCCTTTTTGCTATATCTTCCAAATAATCATATCCTGACCCGATGGCACTTGCGAAAAACACTACCGGGAAAGGTCCGTCACCTTCAGGCAGATAGAGAATCCCTGACAGTTCCACATCATCTCTATAGATGAATATCTGTTTCTTGGTATCTGTGTAATCCAGGACTTTGATCTCCCTCTCTGCAATCATGCTCTTTTCTTCGACAGCACTTGCTGAAGATTCTGTCTCAACCGCCATCGTATTCTCCGAAGTCAAAATCACAGCCGAAGTTGATTCAACACTATTAGTGCTGCATGAGGACATAACCAAAAGCATGCCTGCAGCAAGTGACAACGCAATTAATCTTTTCATTTCGCATTCCTATTATTCTTTAAATCTGCCGATTTACTGTTCCATTATACAATAGGCCGGAAGAGTTGGTTCATTAATATGATATTGTGGAATGTATCCAAATTAGTATCATTAATTGATAATATTCAGGATTTTTTGGTGTAATATCCTACTATGCGGCCGACTGCCACGATATTGCCTGTATTTCCTTCTGCATCTGTATCAAGGCCGTCCATGAATTCCTGGAGCTTTAAAGCCTGAGATCTGACGCTTCCCTTAGCTTTTTCTACGGGTGCCTTGAGCGCGAAAACATAGACATTGTACTGATATGTTGATCCCGACGGCGGGCGGGGTCCAAAGTAATCTTCAGAAGATGCCCAGCCCTGGGGGAGGTTTGTTTCGGTGATACCAACTGACTTCCAGTGGATGTTGTTGTATGAGGTCACATCAACCATGTAGATGACATAAGTGGTTGCGCCTTCAACGGGCTCCCAGGAGAGCTGCGGAGAGACATTCTCGCCTTCGAATCCACAGGCTTCGGCCCAATACTTGCCGTCAATGCTCTCTGAGGTAACCTTAAATGCCGGATATGCGCTGACGAATTTATCATCGCTGTTATCAACCGGGTCTTCGGCAGGTGCTTCGGTTGTGACTTCTGTATTATCGGATGCTGCAGTTGACGGAGCGGGTTCTTTCGTGCAGGCTGCTATGCCCGAAGCGAGTGTTCCGATGAGAATGATTGACAGAAATCTACGCATATTGTTTCTCCTTACATATAGTGGAAAACTACTGATTCAATGATCCAAACAAAGACAACATGTGGCTTATTTGCTATTTATTTTTCTTTAATTTTGAAGTGCATTCCAGCCGGTATCATGCCAATTCTTATCCGTGCCGATCTGATCAACGGAAGAATAGTAAGGCATGGGAAGTGTGCCCGTGAGCTGTGCCTTCTGTGTGAGAACGTCAGCTATGGCATTGCCGCCTTCAGTGCCGGGGAGATAGAGCATGATGCAAGAATCCCACTGGTCGATGTAATCGTTGATGAGAACATTTCTGCCGGCAACTATAAGAGTAACCGTGGGCTTTCCTGATTCTTTTGCAAACTGGATAGCAGTTGCGTTCTGCTCAAGAGCTAGATTTCCTGTGATGGAAAGGTCAGCCGTGTCGCCTTCCCACTCGGCGTAAGGTCTTTCGCCGATGCACAGAAGTACCATGTCGCAAGAATCTATCCGGGACTTGTCGGTAACGATCTCAAAGCCGCCTTCTGTAGCTGCTGCCTGAAGAGCTTCAACAATGGAAGGGCCTTCGCTTCTGAAATGCTTTTCGCGGACTCCGTAATCAGAAAGTTCTTTGTCTGTTAAACCCTGCCACCAGTTTGTCCAGCCGCCGCAAAGCACGCCAACATCGTCAGCTGCAGGACCCATGACGAATACCTTTATGCCGGGCTTGATGTACATGTTGTTGCCAACCTTCAAAGGCACGAAAGATTCAGCCGCAAGCTGTCTTGCGACCTCGTGAGATCTCTGGCTGCCGTATTCGAAAGAAGGATTGAAATTCTCAATATATGGATCCTCGAAAAGTCCGGCATCCTTCTTAACTCTGATTATTCTCGTAACCGCGTCATTGATGCGGTCTTCACTGATCCTGCCGTCGTTAACGGCCCTGATAATGTAGCCTCTGACTTCATCGTGCGCAGTGTCGGTCATGAGCATGTCGATGCCCGCGTTAACACCGAGGATGACATTCTCCTCATAAGTTGAGCCTGAGCAGTTCATAATGGAATCCCAGTCAGAGATAACGACTCCCTTAAAGCCCATGTCGTTTTTGAGGATGCTGATGTATTTCTCATTCTCGTGCATCTTTACGCCGTTAAGAGAAGAGTGCGAGAGCATTATGAACTGAACGCCCTCATCGACCAGCGCCTGATAGATGGCAAGCTGCTCTTGGATCTGCTCTTCGGTAAGCCTTGCATCACCTCTGTCGAGGAGCATAAGGTCACTGTCTTCGCCCGTGCCGAAAGTGGTCATGCCGTCACCGAAGAAATGTTTCGGGCAGACAAAGACTCCCTCCGATAAAAGGCCCCTTGAATAAGCAACCGCCATGTCGGTTACGAGTTTGCTGTCAGAAGAATAGGATTCATAAGTTCTACCCCATCTCGGATCGTTTGCAGTCGCAACGCATGGTGAGAAATTAAGAAGCATTCCCGTATGAACGATGTCGCTTCCGACAAGCTTTCCGTACTCTTCGGTAAGCGCCGCATCATTAGCTGCGCCGACATTTATGTTGTGCGGGAAGATTACGCATCCTGACGCAACGTTAACACCGTGAAGGCTGTCGTTTCCGTAAACATACGGGATCGGCGCATCAGACTTCATAGCATATTTCTGATACTCATTAACTGTATTTCTCCACTCATCCGCATTCGGCATCGGGAAATCCTGAACCGTCGAAAGGATCGAACCATAGTCCGTTGTCTTCATCTCGGACGGATCTACATGGTAGATAGTCGGCTGGAGCATCTGTGACACCTTCTGCTCCAAAGTCAGCGACCGGCAGATCTCCTCAGGTGTCTTTGAAGCATAAGCCGAGAGGTCAAATGTTCCCTGTGTTGCTGATCCGGATGCGCTTCCGTCAGAGGTCTGCGGCGCGATCGAGCAGGCACTTGTCGCAATGAAGGAGATCAATAAAAGGCCTGATAACAATTTTTTCAGTTTCATATAAA
>CACYRM010000144.1 GCA_902776845.1 Oscillospiraceae bacterium | reverse complement strand
ATTGTATGCTGATTTATTGTCGTTCATATGGTTATACCTGCTGATGTTATGTTGGACATATTATAGCAGTAATGGTTCAGGGGATTTCCGCAAAAAACTACCTGCCGGAAACGATTCCGCCGCCTGATACGGTCTCAAGATCGTTGAGCTCGAGTTCTAGTGCTGTCTCTTTGTTCACAGTGTTTTCCGATGCTTTACAGAATAATAAAAAAATAAAAATGGATCGGTGGGATAATTGTAGTATCTGAGATTACGGACCGATATTTAGAATAGAGTTGATCCGGAGGCGTACATGAAGAAGAAAATAGCCATATTCACAAACGGCTGGAATGACGACTATCTAGACTTTGCGATAGAAGGCGTCAGAAGGCGTGCGGCTGAAGATAATGTAGATGTATTTATCTTTCTGGATTACACATCATACGATAAGACACCTGAAGAGCTCGAAGGCGAACTTAATATCCTGAACCTTCCGAGATTTGAGGACTTTGACGGCGTGCTTCTTTTCGGAAACACATTAAATAACGCAGGTGAGAACCAGATCCTCAGAGAGAAGATCCTTGAGGCAAAGGTGCCTGCTGTCTGTCTCGAGTATGAACTCGACGGCATCAACTGCATAAGGACCGAGAATACAAACGGCATGAGGGAACTCATGGAGCACCTGATCACGGTCCATAACTGCAAAGATATATTCTGGGTAAGCGGTCCTGAAGATAATGACGACAGCATCGCTAGATATAACGTTCTTGTCGAGGTCATGGAAAAGCACGGCCTGACTTTTGATCCGGCAAACTCTTTTAACGGTTACTGGAGTTACGCGATCGTTGAGGACCAGTTCCCGGCTGTCATTGCTAAAATGGAGAAGCTCCCCGACGTGTTCGTCTGCGCAAACGATAACATGGCGCTTGCCGTATGTACCGTTCTTGAGAAGGCAGGCATAGACGTCCCGGGCGATGTGAAGGTGACAGGCTACGACAACCTCATGAGCGGCAATCATTTCTCGCCGGTCCTCACATCAGTCGACAGAGGCTGGGACGAGAGAAGCTATCAGGCGGCCGACAGCCTTATCGGGCTTATAAACGGCGAGCCGGATTTCGGTGACAAAGTCTACGATTCCAAATTCGATCCAGGTGAGAGCTGCGGCTGCTCTCTGGGAAATGACGGTCTGAAGCTTCAGAGGGACGCGCGCAAAAGAGCATTCCTCATCCCTGTCGAAAGGACGATCTTCGACTGGCATCTTATCGTGCTTGACGATGCCGTTGCGCATGTTAAGAATACAGATGATATATACACGGCATACAAAAACACATGGGAAGCAAATCATGTTTACGAAGGTGATGAGTTCTATGTCTGTCTGGATCAGGATTTTGTTGATTCAATGGAAGGCGAAGTGTTCTGCAGGACTACAGGGTACAGCGACGAACTCGATGTGATATACGGAATGAAAGACGGCGTTACCGTGCCGAGGCAGAAGGTATCGGTCAATGTTCTGGCACCGTACTATGACGGTTCCTCCACCGAAACCTCTGTTTACGTAATCGTTCCTCTTCACATGGGCGCAGAATGCTTTGGCTATTATGTGTGCAGGAACAACCAGAAGTTAATCAAGGATTTCTACTTGAATTCCCTGATCAGACATGTCGCCTACGGGCTCGAAAGGGCGCAGCAGAACATCAATCTCGAGAATCTCAACAAAGTCCTTGCGGACATCTCGGTCAGGGACGAGCTCACGGGCCTTTACAACAGAATGGGCTACGAGAAGATCGTTATCCCTTACCTTGACGACCTCCGCCGCTCTAAGACAAAATCCGTCATCATGGTTGCCGACATCAATAAGATGAAGGAGATCAATGACAAGCACGGACATCTCAAGGGCGACATGGCGATCAAGACCGTCGCGAACGTTATCAAAAGCTCCATTCCCGCCACCTGGAAAGCGGTCCGTTACGGCGGCGACGAGTACGTAATAATCGGTAACTACGATGTCCCTGTGGATGTTCAGAGCGTAAAGGAAGAGATAATAGAGAAGACCGGATCTGTTTCAGTCGAACTTAATATGCCGTTCAGGATCGGCGTCAGCGTAGGTTATGTTATTATTGATCCGGAGAATACTCTCGAATACGAGGAGTACTTCCGCATGGCTGACGAGGCGATGTATGACATGAAGCGCGAAGCGCATGAGAACGACTAAAGAACGGGGTTGCGGTTTAACATGATACTGAGTAATGAAGAATTAAAGAAGATTTATTTTGGCGCGTATGAATTCGAGGAAAAAGACGGCTATCTGAAAGCCAACCAGTACTCAAAGCCGCAGATGGATTATTTCAATTCCGCTTTTGAGATGTGGGCTGAAAGATGCGACGCGTCGACTGCAAAGACTCTTGAATTCACGACGGATGCGTCGGAGGTATCGTTTGACTATAAGATCATATGGAAGTGTTCGGAGGATACCGTCGATCTTTATGTTGACGGGCTCTGCCATAAGATCTTCTATATCAAGGACATGGGAGAAGAAGGTTCTTTGAAGTTTGAGCTGCCTGAAGGAACGCACAAGATCGTTATCTATCTGGCCGTTGACGCAACGATGCTGATAAAGAACTTTTCGATCGACTCTTCTTATGAGGCGCCGGTCAAGAAGACCAAAGTGCTCTGGCTCGGCGATTCGATCACCCAGGGCTACGGCTCGCTGCGCTCTTCTGAAAGTTATGTAAGCATAGTCAACAGGACCTTCGATTACGACATCTTAAATCAGGGCATCGGCGGTTATATCTACGACAGCAAGTCACTGATGAAGATGCCGGGATATACGCCGGATTTTATCGTTGTCTCTATGGGCACGAACCAGTACGGCGACGAGAACATGAACGCCGTCGAAGAATACTATAAGGTGCTTACAGGCATCTACGGCACAGAGATCCCGATCATATGCATCACTCCGATCTGGAGAGGCGATAATATCGAAGCTCTGCCGGTGTTCTACAAGTTCTGCGAGAACATCAAGGCGGTCGTGTCCAAGTATCCGAATATCAAGGTGATCGACGGCCTGACCCTCGTTCCGCATCTTGAGGAATACTATACCGACAATCTCCATCCGAACCTTTTAGGTACCGAGACATATGCGGCAAACCTCGTAAAGGCGATGAGAGATCTGTAATTCTTTGCGGGTTTAGCAACACTGCGGCCCGCCTGTGTTGTTTATTCAACGGAAAGCACCAATATTACTGATTGTCCGGCATGTTTATTCCGGTGATAATGAAGCCATCAAAACCAAAACCACATACGGAGGAACGAAACATGAAGAACACAGATAAGAAAGAGATCAACCCGGAAGAGCTCGAGAAGGTCAGTGGCGGCAACCTGGGCATGACAGGAAGCGACGGCGCGTTCTTCTGCGAAATCGGAGTTATGAGTGACTACTACAGCGCAACCGGATTGATGTTCCACTGGGAATCCGGCTCGGCACAGGTGGATGAGGCATGGGCAAAGTTCGGCATCACATGTGTATCGGCACCTATAGGCAATAATCTTTATTACTATCAGGGCAAAGAAATCTCCCGCTTAGATGCCTTGGAGCTGGTTATGCAGATGACAGGCAAGAGCGTGGATATCAATAAATACTGGAGCGATCCGAACGACTGATATTGTTATAGAATTGGCGATTGTTTGATGTTCGGAATCGTCAGATGCAAGACGGGGCTTGCCCCGTCTTGATTACTTTACAGCACCTGCAAAGTCGGGCAGTCAATGGGGCCTTCAGGCCAGGCCTGCCGCCCATTGACGGCGAAGACTGCAGGTGCTACTTGTCTTTTATATCAATCCCAAGCTTTTCGCTGCCACTCTCTAATCCATTTGATGTAATAAAATGCCCATTTTTCGAGCAAAAATGACAGAAATCATCGAAAATCTGTCATAAACCACTTCAAATTGCCCGTTTTATTACATCAAACGGCGACCGGGCAGGACCTTCAGAGCGGCATCAAGCGGCCGCCCCATGATTTTCCTAAAAAACGCCGGTTTCAGGAAACAGTTTTTGCAATTTTGCGTGATTTTACAAAATTCGTTTCCTAAATACGGCTGTTCAGGAAATCTTTTCGCAATTGGCAACGGACGGGCATTGAACTGTCTTCGAAAATGGTGCGCCGCAGAGACCGTACCAAAAACCGTACCTGTATTTTTGGGAATAAGGTACGCCGGCATGCAAAAATGCGAAAAGTGTTCTCAAACCTTGTAAGCGCCCGGGACGACACCCGTCAAAACCGGAGAAAGCCGTTTTAAGGCAACCCGTTTCTTATGTATAATTATCCCTGGAAAGCAGGGGATAAATATGGAAAAGCTTAGTTTACTCAAAAAGTTAGTCTCAGCAGGCACGCTGACTGTTATTGCGGCAAATGTTTTGACGGGTTGCCTCGCGCAGCAGCAGCCCGCGCCATCGGAAACCGGACCGGCCGTGACAGAGACCACGACCACGCCCACGACAGAGGCCGCTTCCACCACCAGCCCGACAGACCGGCTCCCGCCGTTCACCATCGAAGCCCTTGGATCACTCGACGGTGTCACCCGTGTTGAAGATATAACTGTAGATCCCGGATCTTTTATGGGGGCGCAGAACCCGGACAATAGTGACCAGGAAAATTACATTGTGTATTTCGAGCAGCCGCTTGACTGGAACGATCCGTCAAAGGGTACTTTCGAGCAGAGGGTGTCGCTCATTTATACCGGGGCTGATGTCAGCGAGTTCTATGTCGGAGGGTATTTCCTGAACGACAGCACTCTGGTCTACGCCAATTATATGGACGCTTACGCGACGAGTCATGTTGTGAATTTCATCAGTGCGGAGTACAGGTTTTTCGGCAAGTCGAAGCCGGAGGATCTGAACAATCACGATCCAAAGTATTGGGAATATCTGACTAGTTATAACGCCGCTTGCGATTTCCACCACATCATAAGCGAGCTCAAAAAAGTTCTGCCCGCGA
>CACYRM010000143.1 GCA_902776845.1 Oscillospiraceae bacterium | reverse complement strand
TCCAAACTTCGGATACCTCCTTCCGGCTAGCGTCAGGATACGACGATCCTGCGGAAATTAACACGACACAAAGCGGGAAT
Source organism: Oscillospiraceae bacterium (assembly GCA_902776845.1). GTDB lineage: Bacteria > Bacillota > Clostridia > Saccharofermentanales > Saccharofermentanaceae > Saccharofermentans. Next base: position 4,553 of record CACYRM010000143.1, on the reverse strand, counting down.
TGCCGTGTTTTCGGGGATTGGACATGGTGTGTCCTCTATTTCGAAAGTATTATACTATGCCTCCGGTGATTTACGTTACACAAAGCGAAAAAGGAAAACATTCAAAATACGAGTGCCAATTATCGTACCTGTTTGACTGCTCAACATCTATTCCCAAAAAGATGTGTGCGAAAAACCGTCACGATCCACCGTCACGATCCAGAGAAAAAACGTGACGGTGCTGCACTAGTCGTCTTTCCAGATGATTTTCCTGTCAAATACACCCCGGGAATAAGGTAAGCCCGCTCCTTCAGAGCAGAAGATCCGCCAGTGTGTCTTCGGCCGGTACAGGCTGCCAATGTCCCTCGACACAAACGGCAGCTCCGGTCGAACGGATCTTATCAGCAAGCTCGCCCGCAAGTTTCCTGTCCTTTACACCATTCGGGAATCCCGCACAGGCGGCGTCTCCGACGAAAAGCGTCTTATCTTCGCACACATAAACAAGTGTTGAATCGTCCGTGTGAGGTGCCGGTGTCTGAAGTAACCTGACCGAGCATCCGCCGAGGTCGATCGTTATGTCGCCTTCGAAAACAATATCGGCTGGTACAACGATCACTTCCCGGCCGCCCTCATATTCTTTCCGGATACTGTCGTACATATTCAGGAATTCCTCAGAGCCGTTCGCCTCTATCTTCTTCATGCACTCCAGAAGATGCATGTTCGTCCTTTGACTGGCCATGGTAAGACCGTTTACGGCATGCATCGCGAAGGTATGATCCCAGTGCCAGTGCGTAAGAACCGTAATCGAAGGAAGCGGCAGTCCTTCCCTTTGGAGAAGGCCGTAAAACTCTCTGATGTGCGCCCCGGAGTGACCCGCGTCGACTGCCAGGCTCCGTTTATCTCCCCTGACATAGCCGAGGTTCGGACGGTCCCGCTCTTCTTCAAAAGGCATGTACCATATGTGTTCGGAAAGTTTTTTCAGTTCCATGTGTTATCCAAGCTTACTGCTTTCTTGCTTCTTTCCAGAGCCTCTTGTTCTCGTACATAGTCTCATCAGCTCTTCTTATGGTGTCATTGAGAGAATTGTCTGAGTCAGGTGTGAAAACCGAAAGTCCCATTGCAATATACAGCTGGTTCCAAGGATCCGCCGCAGCGGCACTGATAGCTTCCTGCTCTTTCATGAATACATCAATAAGATTATCCCTGTTCTCAAAATCATCATTCATAAGGACAGCTGCGAACTCATCTCCGCCAATACGGAAAACGGCGCTTCGACGGAATGTCGTACAGATAAAGTGGCACGCATTCTTGATGTACTCGTCGCCTTTTTCATGCCCGTACTTGTCGTTGATCTTTTTCAGGTCATTACAGTCGAAAATGGCTACGGCTACGCCGAAAGATTCCCCGCCGTTGATCCTGGACTGAACATTTTCGATATATTCGGTAAAGGCTCCTTTGTTGCGGACGGAAGTGAGAGCGTCGTAATTGACTCTCTGGTTGAGGTCTTTGATCTGCTTCTTCTCCTTATTAGCCTTGCGCATGAGTTTTATGTTGCGGATGGAAAGGATAAGGAACAACAGCAGGATTGCAGATACTACGGACATTATTATTCCGAGATTGTCACGCAGCAGCTCGCCGAATGTCACTTTCGAATCTTCCGTGGCATAGAAATTAAGTGCCGAGTGCGTAACGGATTCCGGAACAACACTGGTAGCCTTTGTCATTACCGAATAGAGGACCGTGTTGCCATTCTTTATTGCGAAGCAGTAATCCATATCAACACCGGTCGATACCGCCGTCAGTTTGAGTTTGTCGCAGATCTCCGAGATGTTGTTATATCGGTAGTTGCTGACAATAACGCAGTCTGCCTTACCGTCGGCAACAGCCTGAAGACATGTCGGAGTATCGGTAAAATGATCGGAATCCCAGTCAGGGAACTGCTCCTTGAGGAAGAGGTCATAGTTGGGGTTGCCTGCATTTACTGCCACGATGACCTTGTCCTGGTGGAAGAAAGAGTGCTGGTCTGACGCACGGACAACCGCTAGCATCTCCGTACTCATCATGGACTGGCTCATGACGACACCCATCTGTTCACCGTCATAAGCGGTAAGGTTTGCGGGGAACATACAGTCGATCTCGCCGTTCTTGAGAGCCGTCATGGCTTCTTCTGCTGTGGGATAGGCTATCGTCTCGAATTCGAGCTCTGCGTTGTTTATTCCTTTCGAGGCATAATCAAGATAATCTTTTAATGCACCGGTCAGTTCGCCCGTGGAAGGATCACTGGCACAGAAAGCAAGATAGTTATCCTGATAACCCACACGGATCTTACCGTGATCTGCAAGCCACGAAAGCTCATTCGTGCTCAAGTATCTTTCGGCGCCTGAATTATCGAGATACTTATCGTAAAGATGTTCGGCATAGTAGTTATCTTCTTCCTGAATTGCCAAAAGTGCCGGATCAAGTTCATTGAGAAGATCGGTCCTCAACGGGCTGATGGCAAAATAGAAATCAGAGGAACCGATCGTTGCAACAGGCGTCATGAGTTCAACATCACCGTAACTGTCAAGGCTGACAAAGGCATCGAGCTCGCCTTTCAGCAACATCTTGATGGAATCATTGTCTGAAATATCCAGTTCGATCAGTTCTGTGGTAATGCCGCGCTTTTCTGCCCAATCACGGTAAATCTCAGTCTGAATGCTGTTTTTGGTAACACCTATGCGCTTTCCGTTTAATGTGGACAGATCCTCGGCACTGATATCGGCATTAGTTGAATCTTTATAGACATAATAGTTTTCACGTCCCATCGGGATCGACGGATAAAGGAACTTTTCAGCACGTTCTTTGGTGTACGAAACGTCACTTAACATGTCGATCTCGCCTCTTTCCAGCATCCCGAAAAGATCGGTCCAGGTACCCTCGACATATTCGTATTCCCAGCCTGTATAAGCAGCTATCTTGCGCTGGTATTCATAACCGTAGCCCGAGCGCCTGCCGGATTCATCCATGATATTGAACGGTGACTCGTACCAGCCGACACGCACGGTCTTCGGATTTGTGTCTGCATATAAAACGGAATTGCCCCAAAAGGCCAATATAAAAAACGTGCTAAGTATTGCAGCTGCTGTTTTTCTCATATCAATTCTGCGCATAATAAACCTCTCTATAAAGGTAATACTATACATCACGGACTTAAAAAACAACGAAAATTGACAAGTTTATCAAATTGTTTTCATGCATGAAACATATTAGTTTGATTATTGTTATCTTTTGCTTAATATTCAGGTCTGAGTTCTGAAAAAAGCTTTCCATAAAAAAGCACCCCTTTGGAAGAGGTGCTCTTTGATCAATTATATTGTTTGTTTTCTGTATGAGTTTTTTGTTAAGGCTTCCATTCGCTGTGTGCATCACAGTCCCAGTCATTGACGACTCTTAATCCGTCAACATCGATCAATACTACTACTGCTCTCGGGAAACCGGAGACACAAATGTTGATCTCATGTACCGGTGTGTACATATTGTTCCAGAAGATCCTGCTGAACGGCCAGTCAGTTCCCCATCCAATATCAACGCTGTATGCAAAACAAACATAATCTCCGCTGATTACACGATCACCGTCGTCTCCGAAACCGATATCGTGATCATAAAAAATCTCTTCCCAGGGGCCAAGTACGAAGTTGCCGTCCCAGTCTGCACTAAGTGCTCTTCTGCCGTAAAGAATGGATTTGTTTTCAACAAATGCGCCACGCTGTTCAATGGTGATATGGATCTTGTTCTCTCTCATCTCATAAAGCAAGTCACGGCTTTGGCGGTAAGTTCTTTCTATCTGATTGTCAGGAACTGCAATTCCGGGAACTGTATCAGCAAATGATGTAATATGGATCACACACAATACGCCAACTGCAGTAACTGCTGCTATCATTTTCTTAATCAGGTTTTTCATAATCGGTTCCTCCGTTTCAAAGTATTTGTTTTTGATGGCTTCATTATTGCAGTGAAAAAGAGGTTATCCAATCACTAATGTTTTGCGTTTCTGATGATTAAGCAACAGTTGTCTGAGGGAATGTTGAAAAACAGAAATAAGTCCGGATTTTCTCCGGGCATAATTATGTTATATCCGGTATATAGTCAACCAATATTGAAGTGGTAATCGTAATACTGCCGGGTGTGCCAATTTTCGTACATTATTTTCGCAAAAAAAAAGTACGGTTAAGAGCAAAAATCCCAAATTTGCTCTCTGGCATACCATATCCGAGGAAATATAGGTATGATTTTCAGTACGGTTGCTCTGCTGCATAATCTTTACGCTATTCGTCTCCGAAAACAAAAAGAGTACTATCGCAATAATTCTTTACCGTCGGTATATGGATCAGGACTGCTCTTCCCTTAAACTTTTCGAGCAGATACCAATAAGCCTCGTTGCATAGGTAATGCGTGGCTTTATCCGATATTGTGCTTTTATTGCCGGATGCTGATAACCGTTCCGCAATCTCATCAAGATCAAGTATTGTAGTCAGTTTTACTCCATCTTTCTCGGCGTATGGCTCGATCCTGTATGAGTCCGAAAGGCGCTTGTC
>CACYRM010000142.1 GCA_902776845.1 Oscillospiraceae bacterium | reverse complement strand
AACAACCTTAACTCTGTGTACGTTAGCCTGCTGCGTAGTAAGCGCGCGTCTTGAAATCTGTGAACGCGTGATTCTAATCTTTCTGCCGAAGAACATATCCTTCTCGCAAACTTCACACTTAGCCATGCAAACACCTCCTGTTAGAATTCAAATGCCTAAGAATAATACCACAACCATATTAAGTATGCAACAAGAAATTATATTACTTTTCAGTTTACTACCCTGGTACTGAAAACACGTCTTATCGTAATGATCCTGTCGCATATGTCATCGCCTGATTTAAAGTTGCGCAGTCTTACTGTAGTCTTTGCCGGAGACAACATAAAAAGCGTTCCGGTATCCGTACAGACGGCCATCTCATATATCTTTGAATCTCCCGGATCCTTCCCCGGTCCTGAAAGGAAGATTATATCTCCCGGAAGGATCTGTTCGATCATGATCTCCCCCGTAACTGCATCGGGTTCCGGGATTACTTCGATCCCCGCCTGTGCCTGGCCTTCCATTGTTCTGGGGATCTCTATGCCGTTGATCTCCGCGCACACATAGACCGCGCCGTTGACTGATGCACCGTCAATGGACATCCCGTTCTCAATATATTTCGCATTGACAAATGTCAGGACCGAGCTGACAAAATAACGGCTCGAGACCTCCTCCGTCGCTCCTCTCGTCGACAGTTCGATAACGCCGGATGAACCTATCCAGCCGTTGTCGCCGCCCGGAAGAGCCACCTGATAAACGCCTTCCCTCTTAATATCGGCATAAAGGACCGTATTCATCATGACTTTCTTTATCAGAGTGCCGTTACTGGCGTGGGTCATTATGTTCTTTGAGGGATCTGATACTATGAGCTTGTATTTATGGATATCCGGCTCTATAGAATCGGTCTCCGCGATAAGACTTGAAGCTTTGACATATCCCACAAGACCGTCCTGGGTCTGGATCTTGCAATATCCGTTCTTGCTGTCACTGAAGTATCTGACAGGCTCGTTGTAAAGCACTTCCGCGATCCTTTTGGAATCGGACTCAGGCAAAGACATCAGGGCAACCGTACTGTCAATGACTACCCTGTAATCCGGATCCTCATATTCGAGGTTGATAACCGGCTCTACGAAGAGTTCGATATTTGTACCTCTGAAGAGGTCAGGCAACACTCTCGGAAGTATATAGAAAACACCGACTATAAGAAGGATAAAAGTCGCGAAAGCTATAACAAAACCGATTATCTTATTCTTCGGAACACCGCCCAGAACAGCCTGCTTCTCCGAAAGGCCCCACTTATCCTGCATATCCTCGGCACTTCCGTAACGCTCATTGCCCTCATCCATATCGGCAAGGAAAGGAAGCTTTATCGGACGCTCGATATGCCTTATGGTCTTGGGCTGGACCTCCTCACCCACAACCTGCTTCTTTTTACGGTCAAAGATCTTGAAGATGCTGTTGATATCCTGGTTATCCCGTCTCTTCATTCTCAGCTCTCCAAAAGCATTACGCAGTATGCGGCAGCCATCCCGCCGTCATGGGAAAGACTGACGGACACCGATCTCATCCCGATCTCTTCAGCATGCTTCAGTGCTCCTCCGGTAAGCTTTAATCCCGGCGCGCCCTTCTCATCTTTTATCACTTCGATGTCATGCATACCGACACCATCACTGATAAGTCCCGTGCCCAGCGCTTTGCCGGCGGCTTCCTTGGCGGCAAACCTTACGGCATACCGTTCCGCCTTCTTTAGATCGTTATTGGAAGCTTCGCAATAGCTGATCTCATCTTGCGTAAAGCACTTATTGATAAAGGCCGTGTTGCCGTCCTTAACTATCTTTTCAAATCTTGAGACATCAGCAATGTCGATTCCGCAGCGCACTTCCATCGTCCGGACCGTTACCTGTTTTCCTTTGCGATCAGCCCGGCTGCCTGAAGCTTGCCACTGATCCTCATATCACACTTGTTTACAAGCTCAGTCTTCGAAAACGGAGTAACAAGTATTACCGGAAGTTTTGAAGCCGTTCTTACCTCGAGGATATTGTTCAATACAGAACCGATGCTGTTATGCAGTGTGACCGAATCTGCAAAATCATCCAATACCAGGAAATCTATTCTTTTAAGATCCTCCAGAGTGTCTGTACCTGCAGTCTGCAGATCCTCACACTTGGCATAATATGCGCTCTTTCCGAGGTTGATCGCGGTCTTGCATACACAGACGGAAAGGAATGTCTTACCCGTCTGCGGCGGAGCGGAGTAGACCCACAAAGACGTCCTGGCATCCTTGTCAGATAATCCGAGAAGGACTTTGAGAAGCTCATTTTTTATCTTCTTTCTTCCTTCAGGATCACCCAGATAATCATCCCTGTAATTCTTCATCTTATATGACGAGAAATCAGCCATGCCGCTGAACTCATAGCACTGCTCAAGTTCCTTCCTTCTGCAGGAACATACCTTTAATGTCCCGTCGGAACCCTTGGCAAACCCTGTATCGCCGCACTTATCGCAGATGTTCTTCTCCATATCGAACGCCGGATCGATATTATTGATCTTCATGATCCTGTCACGCTTCACCTGAAGTTCATCTTCAGCTATATCGAATCTCTTTATCAGCCGTTCATCTTTATCGATCACAGCTATATATCTGGAGTTGCGCACATTCAATATCTGGTCATCGATCTCCTTGAGCTCGGGGCAGGCTTTATAGACACGCCTGATACTCTCATCACGCTTAATGGATTTTGATGCCTCGACTTCCGTAAGGCTCTCACTGATCAGCTCTTTAATCGTCTTCATCTGAATCTCCAAACATATCAAGGATATCGTCAGGAATAGATATATCTTCTTTCACGGTATCACCTGCAGCCTTCTCAGCTGGCGCCGGTTCCGCCTTTTTGTCATTCCCGATACCTGCTTCCTCACCGGTACGCCAGACAGAGCCGGAATTTGCTTTTTTCCTTGTGGCTTTGCGCTTGTTCTCCTGATGCTCTTCCTCACCGGCCCGGATGGCTTCCTCCACGGTCTTTATCCCGAGATCGTGCCATTTGGTCAAAGTATCTCCGACATTCTTAAGAGTAATATTGCCTCTGAATTCGTTCTCCTTAAAAGCCTGCGTTACGAGCTCTTCCGTCGCATCAAGATCCTCGGCCCAGCCGGTTACCCGTTCTATATCAAGACCGTTAAGTCTTCTGCGCAGAAGACTTCCGGTAAGCTTGATAAGCTTCTGGGTGCGCTTATTAACCTCCAGCTGTTTCTCAAGACTCTTGATATCCGTATAGCCCTTCTCATACCAGGAAAGGGCCATCTTCTCCATCTGCTGCAGAGATCTGTGTTTGGACTGTTCATAGCCTTCCTCGAAAAGCTTATAACAGACTCTTCCGTCAAACTTATACTCATAAAGGCACTTATCTATCAGCCTGTAGAAAATATAAGGAAGTTCGCCCTGATAGAAAGTCGAGGAAATAGAATCCGCAAGGACCTTTCTCTCCTTCTCGTCACTCATGACTCCGGTGAGCATGGGATCCTCGCCGCGCGCCTTTACAGCCTCGATATACTCGCCGACCTCCCGGGCCTTAATGTCATCGAACGAAAAGATCTTGTCTTTACGGTTGATCAGTCCTGCCGACATAAGCTCAGCAAGAGCTGCGGATATCTCTTCTTCGGGAATGATCTTGAACTTCCTTACATCACTCTCTTCAAAGCCGCCCTTCTTACCAGTCATATTGATCCACAGATAAACAAGCAGTGCATTCCTGCTTAACTCCTGTGCATATCTTACGAGGAAAATATCAGGCAGAAGACTGTCATTTACCAGCAGTCTCGAAATATCTTCTTTGCCTTTGCTGCTCTTCATAACGTATCAGGACTCTCTTTTCGAAATTTGCTCTGCTAATTATAGCATGGATTAAGCGCCCGATTAGGCAATACTTAGGGCAAACTTTCCCGATAAAAGGACAAAATAATGCGGGGCCGTCTCATCTCTGAGACAGCCCCGCGGGACTTTCAGTCAGTTCTTAGGAATCAAGCCTCGTTAGCCTTCTTAACATAAGAAGCATAACGGTCTCTGGAATCCTGATAGCATCTCTGGAAGAGTCCGTCAACAACATCAGCATCATACTTCTTGTAGAGTGAGTTGTAACGTACCTCAGCCTTGAGGAATTCGAAGAAGTCTGCTGTAGGCTCCTTGGAATCGAGTGTGAAAGGATTCTTGCCTTCTGCTGTAAGAGCAGGGTTGAATCTGAAGAGGTGCCAGTAACCGCACTCAACAGCCTGCTTCTCTCTGAGCTGAGCAACCTTGAGGCCGCCCTTGATACCATGGTTGATACAAGGTGCATAGCAGATAACGAGGGAAGGTCCCTGGTAAGCTTCTGCTTCTGTGAATGCCTTGATGAGCTGGTTCTTGTCAGATCCCATG
>CACYRM010000141.1 GCA_902776845.1 Oscillospiraceae bacterium | reverse complement strand
CCAGAGCCTTTCCCTGTTCTTTTTGCAGCAGTTTTACAGAAGTGACACTTCCGCTTTCTAAATCTATCTTACAGACCGCAGTTGAGAAATTACCCGGCGTAAATACTTCGGCAACAGCTTCAAGTGTCTTTCCGTCTTTATCAGGTCTGGCAGAGACAATGCTGTCTATGACATAGTTTGCCGGATCTTTCAGTCTGACTGAACTGAGCTCATTGCCCTGATCATCATATGTCGTGAGCACCGTCCTTCTGTAATCATCATAATCCGCAAGATTGGTAAGGCTGTACAGGTGATATACCCTGCCGTTGCTGTAGCTCACGATACTGCTGTCAAGCATCTCCGTCGACTTCTGATCGTTATTCAGTTCAAACCTTACGGATTCGAACCAGGGATCATCTTCCCTGACAATAATATCCTTATTTGTTTTCGAGCATGAAGTAAAAACTGTTGTGAGCATGCAGACTGCCAACAGAAAAGAAACCGTTTTCCTTCCCCGCATAAATGAATCCCCCGTTATCGAATGCAATTCCTGTTTCCCTGCTTCTACTATAAAGGATTCTTGATAATTGAAAATAGGAATCCGTAAAAAGACATGAAACCTATGCCGAATTGATGCCGGCATATCAGCCCGGGTAATTTGCTATACTGATATGTGAAGCTATATTTTACGGATTATTACCGGGAGGCATATTATGGCAAGACTGATCGGCGAAAAACCCACATATCCGGGCGAGATAGAATTTTACGAATTTGCCATGAGAGAGATCCCGGATTATGTTTATGTCATGTTCAATGTGGAATTCAATGACGGTATCAGAATCCGTGAAGCTGATGCTATACTTCTTGTTCCGCATATCGGCGTTTTCGTTATAGAAATAAAGGCATGTTCGTACATATTCGTAAAACAGGGGCAGATCCTTATGTTAAGCAGTCCGCTTATCGATCCCCGTCCCTACCGCCCGAAGCAGCTGCTGGAACTGAGAAACATCACGAGACAGCATATTTGGGAAAAATTCCATGTAACCCCTTTTGTCTATGAGATACACTGTTTTCCACGAGCCAAAAGCAACGAGGAAGCAAAAGAGGAATTGGCTAAGGCTTTTGGTTCTGAACTGGTATTCTTCGCGGAAGACCTTGTTGACTGTGATGAATTCATGCTTAAGCTCAACGTCTGCAGAATGCAGATGAACAAACTTTCCGGGGATAAAAACCGCTATTGTGACCTGACGGATACCATGGCTCACAACATGTATAAATATTGGGAAACCGGTATGGATAATCCGGCACGCCCCTCGAAGCCTCCGTTCGTATTCTTAAGTTATAACCGTCTTAATCTGCAGGTAGCTGAAGAACTCAAGGCAGAACTTGAAAACCGCGGCATCTTTGTCTGGAAAGCGCCTGAAGATGTTCCGCTAAGCGAGAATTACCTGCCGGAGGAGATGAAAGCCATAGAAGCATGTGATTCCTTCCTGATACTGTTATCTTCATCTTCCCAGGAAAGTATGGAAGTAAGGAAAGAATTCGATAAGGCTGTCGAATTAAATAAGCATATAATCCCGCTCAGGATCCAGGATATCGAACTGAATGAATACTTTACTAAGGCTTTTACGGCAATTCAGCACAAAGACATGTTCAAGCTGAACAGCGTTATTATAAATGACATAGAGCGCTGCATCAGGGAACACCTTGATCAGTAATTTCGGCTTATCCCCAAACTATAGATTTGTATCCTGATGATTGTGTAAAATAAGCCATCAGGCCTTTTTAACGGCAAAAAACAGCGACAGGTGGACCAGATGTATTTTGATGATCTTAAAACCGGTATGGCAGTCGATACCGAACCCGCAGTTATCAGGAAAGATAAGATGATCGCATTCGCAAAAGATTACGATAATATCCCCCTTCATACCGATGAGGAATACGCGAAGACTACGCCGTTCGGAAAGCTTATCGCTCCCGGTATCATGTCGTTTATGTCGGTATGGGCAAAGTATCTTGAGGTCGACTTTTTCGGAGAGGAACTTCTTGCGGGAAAGTCCACAAAGGTTGAATGGCTGAAACCTGTCTTCTCGGATGACGTTCTGACCGGCAAGGCAGAGATCACCAATCTAGTTAAGCGCAGCGCGAAGAACGGTCTTGTTGAAGTAACGATCATAATCCATAACCAGAACGGTGAACCCGTTATGACAAGCGTCACGGAAGCAATAGTTAAGTGCAGACCGGTTTCCTGAACAGCACAGACTGAACAGGGTTTGCAGACAGTAAAGGAGTGTGCGGTATGGGTATAACAGAAAAGACTTTCAACAGTGGTGAGATAATAATAAATGCGGGCGACATCGGCAGGAGCTTCTTCCGTCTCGTTGAAGGAAGCGCCGTTGTCTGTGCCGGCTACGGACAGAAGGACCAGCTTGAGGTCGCGGTAATCGAGGCCGGAGAATATTTCGGCGAGATGGCCATAATCGATGAATATCCAAGAAGCGCCACAGTACTGGCTAAAGGCACTGTGCGCGTGATCGAGATCCCTGATGATGAGATGAACGAATACTTCAGTTTCAATCCGGATCAGATAATAGTTCTGATAAATCACCTCGGCAACAGAGTACGCACCACTACGGTTGAATATAACGAGGCAAAGACACTTCTTAATAAGCTTCAGTCGTCCGATTCCGCCAGGAAAGATACGTCCCTGATCGCCAGGATAAAGAGTCATCTGGACCTTCATCACTCCAACAGGGTCATACCCACCGAGCCGAGTATAGCCGCAGTCCGTAAAGCATTCGAAAATGTTACCGGCGCGACATCAGGAAAGCTTGAATCCTACATGAAGGGCGATGTCATCTTCAAGGAAGGTCAGGCCGGAAATTCAATGTATATCCTGCATGACGGCAAAGTTATCCTTTACGGTAATTACGGACAGGCGGATGAACTGATGAAATCCGATCTGGTCCCCTTCTCTTTCTTCGGCGAGACAGGGTTTTCGGCTGATGAACCCAGGATCGTCACTGCTGTGGCAGAGGCTGACTACACATGTATAGAGCGCATCTCCCCTGATGATCTGGAGCTTATGTTCCGTTCATCTCCCGAAAGGATCGACATGATCCTGCGTTATCTGTCTTACCGCCTCAGAATGCTCACGATCGACTTCTTCAACACCTGCAGACAGCTGACCGATATCTGCGGCAAATAAGTCTATAACTCAATGACTCTTTGGTAGAGGCAGTGGAAATTATCGAAATCAATATCCTCGTGATAATGGCCGAAATACCAGCCCTCATAACTGATGTTGTGATCTGTTATGAGTTCTGAGAAGAATTCCGTCAGTCTGTTGGGGCGCCTTGCCACATCCATCTCCGTAAAGTAGAGATAATCCTCCGGCGCGCAATGCGAGACGATGTAATCGACCTTGAAATCATGTGCTGCGAGATTCTTTAACGCCTCTTCATATTCAGCGTCCGACGGCATCTCGCGGGCCCACCAGGACAAACCTTCTTTACGATACCCTTTATCGGTGGACTCGGCTCCGCCCATGGTAAAGAATGTCCTGCCCCCGATCTCAAAGACCTGTCCGCGCAAGAGATGGATCACGGTACCGGATATCCTGTGGATCTTTCCGCCGTGCCATTCCTCAACCGGATACTGATCGAGAGCGTCATGATTTTCGTGATTGCCGTCGACAAAGAGCGTTGTAAAATTGCGCCTCTCATAAGTCTTTATTATGTATTCATCTGTTTTGTCCTTCGACCAGACCCCGCCGAAATCACCCGAAATGATCACATAATCATCCTTGGTGAGGTTCTTTTGCTCCGGGAAGCAGGCAGTATTAAGCTTCTTCCAGTCATAGTCACAATGTGTATCGCCTGTGATAAAAATACGTGTCATGATAATTCCCCCGTGAAAAATAAAAAGAACGCCCGGAATCCATTCCTGCGTTCTATATTGATGTCCGATCAATTATATGAATCTGATACTATCGTAGAACGCGTAGCATGGAGGCACTTTCCTGCATCACGGCGAAACTTCTTCCAAGAACTGTCACTTTTATTGTCTTCATCATATATGTGCCTCCTTCCGGGATTATTATTGTTGATTATAGCCGCAAAAGCATTAAAGTCAAACGGAAAAAGCGTATGGGCTCTTTTTTGCATCGTTTGTCGTCTTTTTGTTGTAAAGTCAGATATTGGAAATTAAAAACCCCCGCAATCATTAACTGCAGGGGTTCTTTTGGCGGAGAAGGGGGGCATAATAAATGCCGTCCCCCATAATCCTCCAAAAACCTCCGGAAGCCATATTTTAAAGGCTCTGAAGTGCATTGTGCTTGTTATAAGCCTGCCTGAGTCTATATAAATCTGTCAGCAAATGCGGTAGGTTTTGTAGTAAGCTTTGTAGTAGCTTACATTGCGTTCTCGCAATAATCCTGCAGGAGCGCAATCTCCCTATTCTTAAACTCGCGAGAAGCATCTGTGTAGGTAGTAAGAGTTATCAGGATGCCTTCGTGGCCCATCATCTCGGATGTTGCTTTCATATCTGCGCCTGCTTCTCTCATGCGTGTTGCAAAGGTGTGCCTCAGCATATGGTTGTGTACATGAGGAAATTCATTAACTGTAGTTTTTTTGTCAGCGTGGATTTCCCTGTTGATTGCTTTGCAGATCTGTGTAAGCCGGTTATTCAGTTTCTTGTGGTCTAAAACTTTACCTTTGCTGTTGAGAAAAATAAAGTCTTTGTAACCATCAATCTCTGAAAGACAACTGATACCGAATTGTTCCTGTTTTTTCTTTTCCTCTAACAGCGCTTCTTTCACTTTTGGCAGCATTGGTACAGTACGGATACTGCTCTTAGTCTTGGGGGGATTGATCGCAAATTCGTTTCCTTTGCCTTTCCCTTTGTCGTAGTTGATAAGGATATGGTTAACATCTATCTCGTTATTCTCGAAATCAATGTCTTCCCATCTTAACCCAAGCACCTCGCCGACACGCATCCCTGTCCATAACATTGTGGTGAATACTGCATAGTACTGGTGATAATGACCGGGTTTAGCCAAGAATGTCTCGAAACGTTTCTGTTCTTCAAGTGTAAGAGCACGAACTTCTTTGGAGTTCTTCTCGAATTCTCTTTGGAGCTCACGAAGGGTGCCTTTACTTGGGTTGTTTCTCAACACACCATCTTTTACCGCAATATCAAATACCATCGAAAGGACTACCTTGACATTCCTTATGGTTCCGAAAGCCAATCCTTTTTCGACTGCCAGCTTCTTAAGAAACATCACAACACTGCTATAGGTTACGCTCTTCAGTTTCTTTTTACCGAACTCAGGTTCCACATAACGATTGTAGAATCTGACATAGGATGTGAATGTTGTCTCTCTTATGCCGCTCTTGATCTCTTTCCATAACTCGAAATACGAGTTGATAGTCGAATCGAGCTTGCTGTAATCGATTCCGTCCATGGTGTCCCTGATGATCTGTTCTTCCTTTTCGCGAAGTTCGGGAAGTGATTTTGCATAAACGAACTTTCTCTTGCCGTTCTTATCAAACCACCAGTACGCAAAAGTGTTTTTGTCCCGCTGATATTCTCCTTTCCTTAGCTTGATTCTTTTATTGGCATATCTGTTATTTTTCATCTTTTTTGATCCTCCATTAGCATCAAAAAAGTATGCCCGAGTTCATTATAAACCCAGGCATACTCTTCTTGTAGTAAATAATTCAGTTGTTTTTAGATTGAGTACTGTTTATACAGAAACTCTTTGAATGGTTCACGCTTGATGAGCCTTTTGCTTCCGTTCCATAACACAAACGGGCAGTGATCATCACAGGTGAGCTCTCTGAGTTTGTTCATTCCGATATTATAATACTCAGCAGCTTCTTCCAGTGTAAGTAGAGCTTTATCGGCAACAGGTACTTCATTCCGCATAACGATCACCTCCTTTTCTTGTTGAAACCGAGACCTTTGATACTGCCTTGATTTTGGTAGCTGTAATAAAAGATTTGTTAGTCATATGCTAACCTCCAGATATTAGTTTTTCCTTTTTGCAGGAATGTAAAAGCGCCGCGTTATGGCGACGCCCGGAGGTCTCGGTATTCTTTCCGTTACCTGATCCGTTTATTCCTTTTTCTGCGTTCCTTTTCTTCAGCTGCGAGTGCTTCCAGTAAACCCGGCGGAAGAAGATCGAGCTTCTTCTGAATCTGTTTTTGTTTCTCTCGGAGCTCATCTATTTTGCCGTCTCTTTCTTTGATGGTTGCTTCCAATTCCGCCGTTTTGCCCTTCCAGTAACGGCCAACATCTTTCTGGTCTTCAATTTGACCTTTCAGACTTTCCACATACCTGTCAACGGACTTGATCTGCTCCTTCATCTTGGCCATCTCGGGTGCATAACGGGAAATAAGCTCTATAGCCTGAGCTTTTTTTTCTTTGCTCTTGATAAGGCCAATGTCGTTGATTGCCTGAGAGATCTCATCAAAATGTTCCATCAACATATCTGCGTTCTTGAACAGATAGACGGGAAGATGTTTGCGGTGAGTCAGATACTTCGGGATACCACGCTTAAGTTCCGGGAAATATACGGAAATGTGCTCGTAGAACATATCCTGCAGTTTCACCAGTCCCTGAGGTCCGCCGATAATCGTCTTGGAAGACAGACGGCCGTCTTTTGTAATCGGCACGAAGCATAAGTGCATATGCGGAGTCTTTTCATCCATATGGACGACTGCTGAAATAATGTTTCCTTCACCGAATGTTTTGGCGTAGAACTCATAAGCCCTTCGGAAGAAGAAAGCGATCTCATATGTGGTTTTTCCTTGGAAGAACGTAGGCGAAGCAGTGCAGATACTGTCCTGCATTACAACGCTGTCTTTTCTTACCTTGCATCCGACTTCCTGAATCCTTGCATCAATAAAGCCTTTATAACTTTCAGGCGGTCCCTTGATATGAAAGTTCTCTGAAGTGCGGGTAGTATATCGATATCAGGATTACTCTTGTATTCCTTTTTCTCTCGTTCGTGGTGCTTTGCAAGTCGGCCGACAGCGCCTGCTTTGCATTTGTTGATTCTCATAATTGCGTAAGGCATTTTCTTAATCTCCTTTGTTTTGAGTTGTGTTTGTGTGAAATAAGAAAAGCCCCGCTTTTTTCTTTAGCGAGACTTTCTTAGGTTGCAAGATGTTAAGAAGTTAATAATTCAGAGGGTAGCCGTAAGCAACATCTTGCGGTTCATGCGGATTAGTACACCCATCAGATACCGAAGGACGCTCCTTATGGAAGATTGCCCGCAATAAGCGGCGGCCAATCTTCCAACAAAGCTCTGTTGTGTCGATATAAGAGCGCCAAACATCGGCGCTCTCATATCTCCCCAACAGCCTCGAAAGTCATCACTAAAACAGTCGTCTGCCGGAAGACTGTTTTCCTTCGACTTTCTTTCAGTATCTGTTTGGGTGTAACACACTACACCTTGCAAGCAAGGAGGTGTGCAAGGGGAGTACCCCTTGACTCCCTTTGGCGAGTTCAGAAACGAAAAAAGCAGGCGAACGATGCCTGCTTCTTTCTTATTCTGCTCTCGCATCTTCGGCCTGCTAAGAAAAGTAAGATGTTGATTCTTGACCTATAGGAATTATTAACATCTTAACATCTTACTTTGCAGGCCTTATTCGGCTTGCGGGAGCTTCCAATACCATCGTTCGTTCATGCGAACGGATAATATGCCGAGCTCCCGCTTCGCGCTGTTCGCAGTTGATCTGCATATACCGCTCTCTTTGAGCCGGTTCATGCACTCATCTGCGAGCATCATGCTTCCGTCAGCAAGAAGCTCTTCAAGAAAGCTTTTGGCTTCTTGCAGGCGGTCGTTTGGTCTTCCTGCGCCAGGACAGATGTCCAGGCTTCGTAAGAGTTCGTCAGCTTTCTTGTCTGAAAGGTCGGTGAAGTCCATACCTTTATCACTGAGCTGAAGAACATAAGACCCCATCTCAGGTGCCAGGTTCGACTTCAACAAAGACAAATACCGCTTGTCTTCGTCTTCGGGATCTCTGGCTAAAAGAAGGATACTTCTCACGGCACCAACAACGTCTATGGATCCGGGTACACGGTACTTGGCTCCGATTCCCGACATCTTATTTAGGTGGTTAACGATAACGATCGAACAATCGGTTTCACGTGCTGTCTGAATAAGAGCATTGAACTTGGGTCTTACTTCATTGGAAGCATTTATGTTGCCATCACCGAAGTAAGAAGAAAGAGGATCCAAGACGACTAGTTTTGCGCTTGATTCTTTTATAGCCTGCAAAAGACGTGGATCTTCAAAAGTCAGGTGCTTCGCTTCTTCATTGATATAGACAAGATTATCAAGATTACCTCCTGCCTGTATGAAGCGGGGAATGATTGTATCATCGTAATCATCCTCTGTGCTTTGGTAGATCACTTTTATAGGTTCAGGCGGTTCTTCGTAATCCGTGAAGGGCAGAGGGGCACCTCTTGTCATATAGGCAGCAAGTGTGAGCATAAAGGTGCTCTTGCCGTCTCCCGGATCTCCCTGAAGAAGCGTGATCTTACCTTTGGGGATAAAAAAAGGCCAGAGCCATTTTACTGGCCTGACCTTTACGTCTTTGGCGCTGATTAATTCCAACGCCGGGTCTTGGTTTGCCATAGGCATCACTCCTTTCATTTTTGTAAAGTATTCCGCAGTATTTCTCCTGTAGCCCCCCTGCGGGCGAGAGACCTACTGGCCTTTCGGCTTTCGAATCTCCCTGGGAAACCGGAAGGCTCCCGTATTGCTGACTACGGGATCATGGGAGGGGTCTTGGAAACCCCACCTCGGAGACTGATACGTCCCTCGCTGCTCTTCACAGAAGTATCTCCACTTTGTATCTGTCATCGC
>CACYRM010000140.1 GCA_902776845.1 Oscillospiraceae bacterium | reverse complement strand
AAGACTTGTAATTTTTCCGCATTAACAAAAATCGCTTCCTGTTACCAGTATTTATTCATAAAATCTTCCATTGCACCGGGGAGAACACTTGCGCCCTCGATATCGGTAATGTAATTGAGGATCTCATTCTGCGCGCCCGCCCTGTCGTATCCGCGGTTTTTCATAAAACCCAGCTGGGACAGCAGTTTATCGAAGAAAGGCGCATTCTCCAGATCTGTCAGGGTTTTGTAGATGATAAAATTTTTAGGACCTGCTCCGCCGGCAACCTTTTCGAGGCTGTCAGGATTTATTTCGATATTATTATCCATAAGATATTCCTCCCTGTTAACATAACCTGAGTTTATATCAGTAAGGATAACCCGTAATTAAGTATTCTTTTCAGGTGTGTAAACTTTGAACTTTTTTGTCCGAACAAAAGAGTCTTTCTGTTATTTCTGTGTAAGCCGCAGCTGGAATACCGGTACGGAGCCCAGATCCGCAACCTTGTAATCATTGAGTCTTTTGCCCGGTTTATATATGAAATGCGGGATATTGATCATCTCAACATTGCTTCTGCTTATATCCGCGCGGTTTAGCAAGCCGACCAGTTCGGAATAGCTTTTCTGGATATCGGAAATGGCATCATATCTCAGCTGGGCATTATCCACGCTAACCCTGAGAAGATACGGGTCATTGTTATTTGCCTCCAATGAGAACATACGCATAAAATCCTTGTATGCGTAAAAGTTATATTTTACCGATTCCACATATGAACCGGAATCCGAGATCCCGAGGAACAGAAGAGATGCGCCTGCCGTATTAACCGCGCCCTCCGAATCACACAGATCGATCATACCGCCCAGAGTCGGGGCAGCTATCTTCAGCTTATCCAGCTGCTTATCATTCCAGTCCTCAGGCCAGTCAAAACTCACATCCCTGTCGCCCATAAAAGCCGTCTCGTGAACGGCCGCCTGTGATGACGGCATCCTTACGGAATTAAGCATAAAACATCCGCTGAATGCATACGGTCCGACCTCTTCGACAGAAGAAGGAAGTCCGATCGTTTCAAGGCATGTACATTCGGCAAAAGCGTATCCGCCGATCTTTTTCAAAGTATCCGCGAAAAAGACTCTTTTGAGATTATCACAGCCCGCAAAAGCGTTGTCTTCTATTTCAGTTACGCTATCAGACAGACGGACCTCCGTAATATCTCTGCAGTCCTCAAAAGCTTTACTGCCAATGACTGAGACTTCATCCGGAATAACAACGCACGGTGATGAGCCGTTATATCTTTTAAGGACTTCGCCCTCGATAATAAATTCCTCATAAGCAAGGGGCTTCACTTCACGGTTTCCAGTGCCGGTAACGATCCTGATATAGTTCCGGACAATAGCATCCTTAACGATAAAAGGCTTGCCGCAATGACTGCAGATGGCTGCACTGTCATCGGAATCGGTTATTATCTCAATCCCACAGGAAGGACATTCTAACGGAATAAGCGGCATATTACCTCACATGAATCTTTCTATCAGTCAATTGATCCTTCTCCCGATTATCTCACAAACAAGTTCCCGGGAACCATCCTGCTTATTTATCACATATTCCCAGCGAAAACTGTTGTCAGTGATATCCGAGAATATCCAGTAAGTACTCTCTTCGTCCAGTACCTTGCCCTCCAGCCTGTCACCTTCTTTTCGAAAAGTCAGTCTCTTCATGGTGCCGGCACATGTGTAGACCACGTCATACCATTCTTTATCCCTGTTAAAGATACGGAGAGATGTCCCGTATTCGCCGTCAGGCTGGGGAGACTCCTCTTTTGTCGCTCTGGATGGAAAGATAAATATGTCCTGGATCCCCGAGCCTTCCAATACGCGTCTGAAGATCCATTCACCCTTAACGTGACGCTTCCGGCCTTTTACATACTCATCAAAATAGTCGCAGTCCCAGTCTCCGAGCAAAGGCGCAAACCAGTCAAAAGAATCAGGGATCTTATCTGTTTTTCCACTTAATAGCGCTTCCGAAAACGTATCCATACATCCCCCAAATCCGTTCCGAATCAGAACTGAAGTTCCATAACATTATATCATGCCTTAATGCATGGAATGGGTCAGACCATTTACGATACCGCAGATCCGAATACCCATATCACTGTAAAGAGAGCCGTATAGAAAATTCCCAGGAACAGGCATATATACGCAACACCGAGACCCATTAAGGAATTGTCTAATACGCCGTAAAGCAGAGCTGCTGTCATTACCGTTGCCGTTATCATTCCGGCTATGTCAGTGACCTTTGAAAGTGTCGGAAGCCCCGCCCTGATCTCTTTTCTATTTTTGAATGTGATCAGAAAAGACAGAAGCAGCACGGCTGCGATACCGATAACATGATATCCGAAATTGTTGTTGCAGATCCTCATGAATCTTCCCGTAAAAGTCATATATTTGTCCATGGTTTCAGAATCCAGCGGTGTGAGATAGTAACTGCCGTTTCTTAAGATGACAGTGACCTGGTCCCCTTCTTCGGCGGTAACCGGAGCGCTTACAACTCTTTCTTTACCGTCAATATCAGCCTTAAAGTACAGGATCTCATCAGGGTAACTGCTGTACGTCTCCTCCAGCAGCGTGACTTCACGCGTAGTCATCCTGGCACTGAACTCCTTTATCAGATCCGGGACAAACATAAGAACAAAAGGGATAAGCATCCATGTGGAAATAAGCTTGATGCCGTATATAAACTTTAAAGGTTTTCTTATCATAAAGCGCCTCCTCAAAAACTAAGGAACCTACCATACAATTGAATAATACAGTAAATTATTTTGATAATCAAACTATTTTGAGGCAGACATGCGGAAATGCAAGCAGTATACCGGTTAATCCTTGACTCCTCTGATACTGAGACCGGCAACGAAGTATTTCTGAAAGAACGGATAAGCTATAATTACAGGAACCGATACCAGAACATATGCCGCAGCTCTCTCTGTATCACTCGTGGACCTTCTGAACATAGCCTCCACTGTTCCGGAAGGAACTCTTAATTCACTGATCAGCTTCATCATCTCATACTGCAGCGTTGTGTACCGGGGTTCAAACCGGTTATAAAGCAATGCGTCAAACCATGAGTTCCAGTGATTTACGGCAATAAACAGCGCAACAGCGGCATAAACAGGTTTGCACAGCGGGGATATGATGCTCCAGAATACTCTCATATAACCGGCACCTTCAAGCAGTGCAGCTTCCTCCACCGAATCAGGAATACCACTCATGTAAGTCCTGATAGCCAGTACATAAAATGCGCTTACCAGGCCCGGAATAATGTATACCCAGAATGTATTGTTGAAGTGCAGATATCTGTACAGGATATAAGTCGTGACAATGCCGCCTGAAGCATACATAGTTATTACCCAGAACAGTGAAAGACCGGACCGGAAAAGGAATCTCTTCCGGCTGAGGATAAAAGCAAGCAGAGCATTGGCTCCCAAAGCCGTGAACGTGCCGATAACCGTTCTTGCCACAGTAGTGAGCATGCCACGCTGAATACCGGTCTTCTCGAAGATAACCTCATAGTAGTTTCTCAGATCCCACCTGCGCGGAAATATATAGATCCCGCCGGTTACCGCGTCATAACGTTCATTGAACGAGAGCGCGAGCATGTGAATGACCGGATAAAGCGTAAAGACCGCAAACAATACGAAGAAAACATAGATAAAAACATAGAAGATCTTATCCCGTGCCGCCGTCTTTTTTCTGCGTTTGATCTTTCCCAAAGAGACACTGTCAGAAACTGCCATGATACTATCCTCCCCCGTATTTTTCTACAGGATAGCATGGCGAAAGACATGACAACCACGGACAAAATCTGACAATAATACTGAGGAATTCCTGTTTATTTCAGGATATAACTTTTTACCGGATCGTCAGTCCATACCTGTGCTTCGATATAACGTTCAGGACCACGGGAACCGTCATCGTTCCAGGTCTGCGGCAGCCCGTATCTGGCAATGATATCGAGGATCTCTTCATACGTATAGACCTTTTTCCTGTATTCTTTTCCGTCATTGACAAGCGGGCTGAAAGCAGGCATGGAATCACCGTAAGTAAATGATATCTTGCGTGTATCGAATCTCTCTACCGGGATCTTTATCACGCCGGGATCTTCGAACCATGTGCTGAGCCACGGACTGTGCTCCACGACAAGATAATGCGGAGAAGGAATATCCATTATAATGCCTTTGTTTTCAGCTTCTTTGCGGACTGTCCTCTCACATTTCATACGCTTGGTGATATAATCCGCATCTCTTTTGGCCGTGAGGGACGACGGGCGTTCGAGCTTTATTTTCTCAAGAACAGAGAAAGCTTCATCCTCAGTCAGCGAAGTAAGGCTCTTAAACGGACCCGACCGTTTGTCATAATAGTGATAGAGATACAAAGCATTTCCTCCGCCGGTATTATCAGATCAGTTTACTACTGTATAGCCCGCTTCTGACAGGACTTCCAGCGCACGCTCAAAGTTTTCCTTTTTTACCAGGATATAATCCGTGTTGTACGTTGACACCGCAAAGATCCCTATCCTGTTCTCCGCGAGGATCCCCGATATCTTAGAGAGAATGCCTATCAGGGAAAAATCAAGCACACCCTGAATGCGGAATCCGCGCCATCCGTCATCACGCTCAACAGTATTTTGGGGCGTATATTCTGTTTTGCAGACAAGAGATATCTCTTCATCAGTCCTTCCGATAAAGTAGAATTCCTTATTCAGATCAACATCTTCAACACCAGAGAGTTTACAGACAGTCAGTTCATGATCAAGTCTTTTAAGTTCCATACTGTTCCCCCTTCACTTACAACCCAAATGCCTGTTCAACAAGCGCCAGTGTCTTCTCTATACTTCTGTTATCATCACGGAGTATGACATTAAAACCGGAATTAAAGTATTCATCGTAAGATTCCTGCGAATTGATCAGCTCAAGACCCTTGCGGTAATTCGCCAAAGCCTTTTCGGGATCCGGCTCCTCCATTATCAGCCTGTACAGGAACTGCTTCTCCGGATCCGGCCGTTCGAAAAATCT
>CACYRM010000139.1 GCA_902776845.1 Oscillospiraceae bacterium | reverse complement strand
TTTGAGAGGACTGCATTTCCAGAAGGAACATACGCAGGGAAAGCTCGTAAGAGTCATCCGAGGCGAAGTCTATGATGTTGCTGTTGACATAAGACCCGGGTCTGCCACATTCGGGAAATGGGTGGGACTGACACTGAGTTCCGAGAAAAAGAACATGCTCTATATTCCCGAGGGCTATGCTCACGGATTCCTCGTCATGTCAGATATTGCGGAATTTATCTATAAATGCACGGATGTTTACGATCCTTCATCCGAGGGCGGTATCCCTTGGAATGATCCTTCGATCGCTGTCGAGTGGCCAGAACTAGATATCCCGTATATTATGAGTGAGAAAGACGGCAAACATACGCCGTTTGTCGCCCAGGATTTCTCGTGGGCATCGAAATGGCTCTGAGCGGGGAAGTTGGTTTATGAAGGGTATCGGTTTTGCAGTAAAGGCTGCTGAGCGGGGAATAACTGCATGAAATTTATAGCGTGTTCAGGTTATTATGCCACCGGTTCCAGTGCCGTCACTGATCTTTTCACGGAATTCGATAACGTGTGCTCGCTCGGTATGTACGAGTACCGTTTCCTTCATGATCCCGATGGTATATCCGATCTGGAATACAATCTGGTCGAGAACAACAACAGGCACAATACGAGTGATGCCATAAAGAGATATATAAAGCTTGCGGCCAATGCGAAGAAAAACGGCTACGGCACGTATGATATTTTCGAGGACGAATTCGAGAAAGCCACAGAAGCGTTCATCGATGACATTACGGAACTGAAGACTAAGACCTGGTGGAACAAAGACCGCCTGGACAAAGGCCGACTGTTCTGCTTTATTGACCGTGTTTATTCTTATACAAAGCGCCTGTTCAGGGGAGAACTCAAGACTGAGATCAGATATTCAATGCTGACTGACCGTGAACCTGCTTATTATTCCGCAGTCGATGAAGAGACATTCCTTAAGGCTGTCCGGAAATATGTTGACAGGCTTTTCGACTTTGCGAACAAGAATAAGCTGCCTTATGTCATGGTCGACCAGATCGTTCCGCCCACGAATACAAAGCGCTACCTGCGGTATTTCAACGACATCAAGGTTATCGTCACGGAGCGCGATCCCCGCGACATCTTCCTGCTCGAGCGCAATGAGTGGAAGTGGGGCGTTATTCCCGTAAAAGACGTTAAGGAATATGTCGAATGGTTCAGGATCACGAGGCGGTACAGCAATCCTGCAGACGAGGATAAGAGCAGGGTTTTGAGAATACAGTTTGAGGACCTGATCTATAACTACGAGGAGACTTCTGCTCGTGTCATCGGCTTCGTCGGCATCGATCCTTCTCATCATACTGCGCCTAAATCCTGCTTTGATCCTGCGAAATCTATAAGGAATACCAATGTCGCCAAGAGATATCCCGGCTGTGAGGAAGAACTTAAATATATTGAGTCCGAGCTGAAGGAATATCTTTACGACTTTGATAGGTATGCGGAGTGAATATTTTTCTCTAATAGTCTTGTTGTAAGGTGCGGAATTCAGGCGAAAGTCCCGGCGTCTGCCGGGGAAAACGCCGGGAATAATATTCTTTTCATGCAAAATCCCGGCAAAAGTCCCGGCAGTTGCCGGGGAGACCGCCGGGATTACTGAGTATAAATTCCTGCATAATCAATACATACAAATGCATTTAGCCAAAATGTAGAAATGTATGCAAATGTGATTTTCACCCCCTGAATTTGAGACTTTTTCGTGAAAATTGAGACTGGTCTCAGCGGATATATTCAGTAAACCCGTTCATAATATTAGTGAGACAAAATACTAATTGTGAAAGGAGTTTTGAAGATGAACAAGATATATTATCCGATTAAAGTTCATGCAGTAAAACTCGAGTACCGCAGACAAAAACTTGAGAAGATGATGCATGGTTATATGAAGAACGTTAATGGTGATCAGTATGTGATCATAACGTATGATCCTGAGAATCCCAAGATCACATCCAGGCACAGCCGTATCGTCAAGTCTTCAACTAAACTCGGCATAAAGCTTGCAGATTGTATCAGTTCTTATCAGAAAACCAAATCTGAATACGATTCGCTGCTCACTGACTGGAATTCACTGTATAGGATAGCGCCGCCTAAAGTAGTATTTCCTGTGAAGCAGTTTTATGATCCGCATCAGATGAATAACGAGTTCTATAAAAGACAGGATGATTGCTGCGGGAAATACACGCCTGACAGTCCCACTGTCAGTGATCATGGTGAATTAAAGTCGAAAAATGAACAGTTTGGCGCGGACCTTTTAAAGCTGATGGGTATTCCGTTTAAATACGAGACAGAAGTTTATATCTCTAATGCAGAGGAGACGTTTAATCCTGATTACCTGGTTAATTTCTTTGAGATAGACAGGTGTGCTTATCTTGATATTATGGGCATGAATGACAAACTCGGCTATTCGGCAAGAACTATAACCAAATTGAACGGATTCTCGTCGGAAAGATACAGACCGGGACGAGAAGTGATATATGTGCTTTTGTATGATAAGTCCAATTTTGACGAGGACTATTTTGTCAGTCAGGTTTTGTCGGCTTTTAATGACATGATCCCGGATAGTGCGCTTGTGTGGGATGTGCAGGCAAAAGCGGGATAAGATAATAGTGGTTAAGTTGTAGACGACAAAAGAGCTAGCACCTGCAGTCTTCGCCGTCAAGGAACCGGCTTGCGCCTCGCCTTCCGGCGTCCTTGACCGCTCGACTTAAGCAAGTGCTGTAAAGTAATCAAGACGGGGCATCTTGTGATGACAGTCTTTAATAAATCGCCGATAATCGCAACCTGCCTGAACACCAAAACACAGATCAGACAATGCAGTCAAGCCCGCAGCATTCGTAAGAATGTGCCGAAGGCAGGCTTGACGGCTTAAGTCTGATCTGTATAACAACTATGGCAGGTTGCGATTGCGATGTTCGCAAAAGACGAAGTGGTTTTTATTTCGTTATAATCATATAGTAGAATCCCGGCAGTTTATCCGGCAGGCGCCGGGACTTTAGCCGGGATTTTGTATCATAACATCACTAATCCCGGCATTTACTCCGGCGGGTGCCGGGGTTTCCGCCTGGATTTGAAGCTGTGTGGGGTTAAACACAAAACAATAAAGCTCAGACGCCTTGACACTATTGGCTTTTAGTGGTTTTATATTGTCATTCTTGTTCACGAAAAACAGAAGGAACAAAGTTCATGAACTTACAAGAAGCCGATATCTTGCGAACGCTTTTCGAAAAGCCTTACGTTAACCAAAGGACTCTGTCAGACACGACGGGGCACTCTTTGGGCGTTATCAACAGGTCGCTCAAGAATCTGACAGAAGAGGGATATCTGACACCCAAGGTGCAGCTGACCAAAAAGGCAAAAGAAGAGATAAAGAACAGATCTCCCAAAAACGCCATTATCCTTGCGGCAGGCTTCGGTATGCGCATGGTGCCGATAAATCTTTCGACACCTAAGGCTCTGATCGAGATCGAAGGCGAGGTGCTGATCGAGCGCATCATCAGGCAGCTCCACACAGCCGGAATAAAAGATATCACAGTTATTGTCGGATTTATGAAGGAGAGCTTCGAATACCTGATCGATGAATTCGGAGTGGACCTGATCGTGAACAGCGAGTATGCAAACAAGAACAATCTTCACAGCCTGGCGCTGGCAAAGGACAGGATCAGCAACACATACATTGTTCCCTGCGATATCTGGTGCAGGGATAATCCTTTCAGCAGCACAGAGCTGTATTCATGGTACATGGTCAGCGATGAGGAGGATGAGGAGTCGACTGTCAGGGTCAACCGCAAGACCGAGCTGGTAAAGGTCGCTGACAAAGAACCGGGCAACCGCATGATCGGCATCTCCTACATTATGCACACTGATGCAAAAGAGATAGCAGAGCGCCTGAACAGCATGGATGACAATGATCACGCAGGCTGTTTCTGGGAAGAGACCCTGATCTCCAAAGACCGCATGATCCTTCCGGCCAGAATTGTCCCGTCAAATGAAGCAGTCGAGATCAATACTTACGAGCAGCTGCGTGAGATAGATTCGGGTTCGAATCACCTCAAGTCGGATGCGATGCAGACGATCACCAAAGTGCTGAACTGCAGGGAAAAGGACATTACTGATATAAGCGTTCTCAAAAAAGGCATGACCAACCGTTCTTTTATATTCTCCGTTAAGGGAAACAAGTACATAATGCGTATTCCTGGTGAGGGGACTGAGAAGCTGATAAACCGTAAGCAGGAGGCTGAGGTTTTCGCGACAATAAGCGGAAAAGGACTCTGCGACGATCCGGTATATATAGATCCTAAGACCGGTTTTAAGATTACTAAGTATCTTGAGGGAATCAGGACATGCGATCCGGAAAATGAAGAGGATCTTAAGAAGTGCATGGCAAAGCTCAGGGCTTTTCATGACATGAAGCTCAAGGTTCCTCATATGTTTGATGTTTTCGGGCAGATAGATTTCTATGAGAAGCTCTGGGACGGAACACCTTCCGTTTACCGCGATTATAAGAAGACAAAGGCAAACGTGCTCTCGCTGAAGCCGTATATCGATAAAGCAAAAAAGACGGTGTGCCTGACTCATATCGATGCCGTGCCGGATAATTTCCTGTTCTATAAGAAAGGCAG
>CACYRM010000138.1 GCA_902776845.1 Oscillospiraceae bacterium | reverse complement strand
TTTCGAAAAATAATCCTTCAACCATAAATGATCCTTTAAATACGGTTATCCGGCAGAGTATGCCGTATGCGATCCGACATATACAAACTTTTCAGGATCACCTGATGCAAAGGTCCTTTTATAATTCTTGCCGTATGAAAGACAATCCTCATCAATTGTATAGTATAGCAGTTGTGACGTTCCGGGCTCGGGAGCACTGCGGTCTGTATACAACACCGCATTGATTGACTCATCAGTGTAAGTAATGAGCTGACCGTCAGCGGTATCCTCTACGGTGGCAACAACGCCTACTTCGTAATACCATTCCTGCGTAATATTAAGCTTCTCGAGGTAATACTCCCTGATCATGTCATCAGTTATCCTGGTGCGTGTATCCTCTTCTGCGCCGTTTATCTTCTCGATAACAGGATTCCATTCTGTCTCGACAGTCACATTTTTTGCTGCTCCGGTCGCCGAGGCACAGGATGCCCATGATGATCTGGAAAGCCACTGAGCCCGGATGAGTCATTGAGGGTGCCATAATATTCTCGGGATGTCTGGGATCTACTTTGATCTGAACAGACTGTCCCATTGCAATATCCGAATCCTCTTTGGTATTGAATTCGTCCCAGACGGTCTCATACTGGACGCCTTCATAAGAATAGCTGAACAGCGGCGAGATGCATATGAATGAGAATCTCCGTCGGCTGTTGCTGCCTTCTTCTCTTTTAACGCAGCGCACATAGCCTTTGCATTCGGCGGTAACTTCCTGTGTATATATAAATTTTCCGGAAGAAGCTTTAAGAATGCTCAGCACCAGCAGACCAAGACCGGCAATCCCGAACACTGCCACAAACAACAGAATAAAAAACTCTCCCTCCGGCATACGCTCCCTGAATATGAGAAGAAGCATGACCGATACCGAGGCCAGTGTTATTCCCGCGCCGATGATACGGTTGAGAAAAGCTTTACTCGTTGATTCAACGGCTTCGCCTTTTCCGGTTACCATCAGCATAATACCGGCTATCAGGAAAACCGCGCACATCGCAAAGCCGAATATCACTATCTGTTTAAAGATAAGCAGCAGGACGAGCGCGGCGAAGACCGCCATCGCAATGATGATCCCTATAAGGCTCTTTTTGCGCTTGGCTTCCTGTTCTTCAGGAGTGCCTGTATTCTTAATGCCGTAGGACACCGAATCCAGATCACGGACGTCAACAGAAAGCATGCTCCTGCAGAATTCATCATACTCGCCTATCATCCTGTTATATTCGTCACGGCTGAGATACTGTTCTTCACTGAACTGCCACTGGGGGTTGTTCTTATTGTAAAACATATGCGATTCCTCCCTATATCCAAACAAAACTATAACATATTTTTTATATTTTTCAGCAGGAACCGGCAGGAAATGATATTATATTATTTTGTTAAAAAAGAAATTAATCTTTGGGAAGGAAACGATGATGAAACGTTTATCAAGACTGCTTACTACAACAATAATATCGGCTGTCAGCATCCAGTGCCTGGGCGGCATTCCCGTTCATGCGGCTGCAGGGGTAGCCGTCACGGCAAAGAATTTCCCGGATGCGAACTTCCGCTCCGTGATCGCAAATACATATGACCGTGACGGTGACGGTTATCTCAGCGACTATGAGATAAGCACGACAATGAATATCGTATGCGAAGGCAAGGGAATCAGTTCAATAAAGGGCATCGAATTCTTCACGGATATCCAGGGACTCTGGTGCGCCGACAACAATATATCCGAATGGGATCTCAGCAACAACAAGGATCTCCGCGGCATCTGGTGCTCCGGAAATGACTTCACTTCACTCGATTTTACGGATAATCCCAATCTGGAATGGGTGTATTGTTTCGACTGTAAACTTAAGAGCATCAATGTCTCGAACAATCATGATCTGGCTTATCTCGAGATCAACACCAATCCTTTGGAGGGACTGGATGTAACCAATAACGAGAATCTCGAGCACCTGATGTGTGGTTCATGCGGACTCAAATCGCTTGACCTGAGCGGAAATCCCAATCTCTGCCATCTTGACGCATTTAATAACGATTTAAGATCGCTGGATTTCTCCAATAACACCAAACTTAAAAGACTCGATATCTGGGAAAATCAGAATCTGGGCAATGTCGACATCAGCGATCTTAAGGAACTGCAGTACTATAACTGTTCATATAACGGCGTAACCAGGCTCGATGTAAGCAACAACCCCGAACTTCAAAAGCTCAGCTGCGCATATAACAGCATCCATTCGCTCGATCTTTCCAGTAATCCCAAGCTGGCTTATCTCGACTGCGCGATCAATCCGATAAGCACTCTGGATCTGTCAAATAACCCGCGGATTTACTTCCTGCAGGCTTTCACCAATGATTTCACAACTTTGGATATCAGCAACAACAGCAGACTTATAAAGGTATACAACGACGGCTATTACCAGGATGAATATGATGTTTGTGACGGTCATTCATGGTCCATTCAGTACGGGGTAAATCCCGTTCCCGAGACCGGTGATGAGCTCCTGTATTTCCTCTGTGTTGACGATACCGTCAAAGTAAATGCAAAACCGAGCGGCAAAGCAGATGTTTATGACAGTTATATCGATACGGACGACGGTCTTTCCGATTCTGATGATCTGATCACTAGAGGAATGGCTATCGAGACACTTTACAAGCTTGCGGGAAGCCCCAGTGTCAGAGGCCTGAAGACAAGATTCACGGATGTTCCTTCCGGCGCAAGCTATGCCGATGCGGTCAAGTGGGGCGAGGACAATCTGATCTGCCTCGGATATCCCAACGTCTGCTCCGACACATTCTGCGCAGATGAATACATTACAAGAGAAGACCTCGCTCTCATGATGCACAGATATGCGTCTTATGCCGGCTATAAGACCGCGTTTGACTACGGCAGAACGGACTGGTTCGACGGGTATTTCGATATTGACTATTACTGCTGGGGCGCATTCACCTGGGCTATCCAGTGGGAATACCTGGAACCCGACGGAATGCAGCTCTATCCTCACGGAAGAGTCACACGTTCCGATTACAAAAATGCGATCACCATACTTTTTGAAGACAATTACGAGGATGTCCCCGATGTCATCCCCATCCCCGATGCTCCGGACATCGAGTATGGCTGGATCCAGGATTCAAAGGGATGGAGATACAGGGATACCGACGGTTCGTTCGTAACGTCCGGCTGGAAAAAGATAGACGGAGTCTGGTATTACTTCAAGGACAACGGCTATATGGCAACCGGCTGGATCCTGGACGGCGGCACCTGGTACTATCTTGGCGGAAGCGGTGACATGAAGACCGGCTGGCAGAAGGTCGGCAACCGCTGGTATTACCTCGGCACCAACGGCGCCATGGAGACCGAATGGGGTAAGATAGACGGCAAATGGTACTACTTCGGTTCCGATGGCTCCATGAAGACCGGCTGGCAGAAGGTTAATGGCATCTGGTATTATCTGTATTCCGACGGAACCATGGCTACCGGCTGGGTCAAGTCCGGCGGCGACTGGTACTACATGCTGGATTACGGAGCGATGAAGACCGGCTGGTTATATTCAGGCGGCAAATGGTACTACTTCTATCCTTCATCCGGAAAGATGGCTTATAACACGACAATAGAAGGCTACAAGCTCGGACCGGACGGAGCAATGCTCTGACAGGAGACAAATATATGATAAGGGCTTTATTGACAATAGACGATGTCTCATCTGAGAACACCCCTGCAATAGTCGACTATCTCTGCGGGAAGAACATTCCCGTCATCATGTTCATGGTCGGAGAGTGGGCGCAAAAGCATCCTGACGAACTTATCTATGCGTTAAAGCACGGCATTGTCGTCGGGAACCACAGTTATTCACATCCGCACTTTTCGGAACTGAACTTTGACGAATGCGTGAAAGAGATCGATAAGAACGAAGAGGTTCTGGACCGCTTTTATGAGAAAGCCGGCGTGGAAAGAAAATTCAGGCCTTTCCGTTTCCCGTACGGGGATAAAGGCGGCGCAAATAAGGCTCTGATCCAGAACTATCTGTCGGAGAAGGGCTTTGACAAAGTCAATGATACCCGAATCAGATACCCCTTCTGGAAAGAGCAGGGACTTGATAAGGATATTGATACTTTATGGACATTTGATTTTGCCGAATACAACATCCGTCCGGGCAGCGGCTTTACCGCGGATGATGTTATTAAGCGCATACATGATCCCGCACCCGCCCAGGGAGCTCCGCTTCTTGAGGACGGATGCGAGCACATACTTCTCCTGCACGCCCATGACGAGACAGAAGACCTTGTACCGGGCTACTACAGGATCTTTATAGAAGAGGCATTAAAAAACGGCGTTGAATTCACGGGGCCGGAGTTTATCTGACACAGGTGTTACCTGCCCCTCCTTCTCCGGTATTAACGCTATATTATTACAAGTGATATACTAATTAAGTGGAACAAAGCAAAGAACAGAAGAAAGCAATAATCAGAGAACGTATCTTTATATCAGTAATCCTTGTGATTATTCTGGTTCTTTTTGTCTACTTTTTTAAAGATATAATGATGCCCCTGTTCCAAATGCAGCTTAATAATGATCTCAATGGGGCAAGCGAGCTTCTGGCCAGCAAGGGCTTCATGGGCGGAATCAGCGTTATCCTGATCGAAGCCCTTCAGATGGTGGTCATTTTTATTTCAGCCGAATTCATTCAGATCGCGAGCGGACTCAGCTATCCTATTTATCTCTCGGTCCCCTTGTGCGATCTGGGCGTCTGTCTTGGTGCCACGATCATCTATCTGCTCGTACGCGTCTTCAAGTTCAAGAGCACCTCTTATGAGAAACGCAAAGGCAAGATAGAAAAACTCGCTTATGAAGCAAAAGACCGCAATACGGTCCTTTTGCTGTACCTTCTGTTCTTCATGCCGTTCATCCCTTTCGGCGCGATCTGCTACTACGGAAGCAGCACCAAGTTATCCTATGGAAAATACATGCTCACAGTATCCACAAGCGCTATCCCGTCAGTATTGGTATCGGTCGCCATAGGACGTGCCGGAATGGCCTTCTTCACGAGCAACATACCGCTCTGGCTGCTGGTGGTTATCGTAATTATACTGTCAGTGCTCCTTTTCGCGCTCATATACTGGTTCATGCACCGTTTTGTATTAAAGGATACGGACAAGACACCGGATTCGCTCTTCTTTGATATATTCTTCACAGTCGTAAAGATCTTTCAGTTGGGCAAGAAAAAGCCTGTCGTCGAAGATGAACTCCTCAA
>CACYRM010000137.1 GCA_902776845.1 Oscillospiraceae bacterium | reverse complement strand
CAATAAATATATATTTTACATATTCCGCTTTTGACGATAAAATACAGGCGTTACGATTCATTTTGCATAAAGAACTGAGGCGGAGAAATATATGGATGTTTTCTCGTTTGTAACCCTTTTCGGAGGCCTGGCATTCTTCCTTTACGGAATGAGGCTGCTGTCTGAATCTTTGAAGAAGACGGCCGGAGGCAAACTCGAAAAGCTTCTGAATAAAGCAACTGATAATAAGTTTAAGGGCCTTGCCGTAGGCGCAGTGATCACGATCGCCATCCAGTCATCATCCGCAATGACGGTCATGCTCGTCGGTTTTGTCAACTCCGGCATCATGGAACTTCCGCAGACAGTCGGGGTTATCTTCGGTTCCGATATCGGAACGACGCTTACCGCATGGATCCTGTCCCTGGCAGGTATCGACAGCGGAGACAGTATATTCTTAAAGCTTCTTAAGCCTTCATGCTTCTCACTTATCTTCGCCCTTATCGGAATTGTCCTGATCATGGTCGCGAAAAAGCAGCGCCACAAGGACATCGGTTCCATGCTTGTCGGTTTTTCCATCCTGATGCAGGGTATGACCATGATGTCCGCTTCGATGGAGCCCCTAAAGGAGATGGACAGCTTCGTCTCCATTATGACGGCATTCAAGAATCCGCTGCTCGGTGTTCTGTCCGGCGCGGTAGTAACAGGCATCATCCAGAGTTCCGCAGCAGCTATCGGTATCCTGCAGAGTATTTCAATGACCGGCCAGCTCACCTACGGCATGGCGATCCCTCTCGTTATGGGTGCGAATATAGGCACCTGCATGACAGCCATCCTGTCCTCCATCGGCGTTAACAGGGACGCTAAGAGGGTTACGGTCATCCACGTCGCGATAAAGCTTCTGGGAACCGTTATCTGGCTCATCGTTTTCTATATTGTCAATGCGGTCTTTGATTTCGGTTTTATGGATAATACCGTAAGTATCGTAGGCGTTGCCGCGATCCACTCGATATTCAATATCGCGAATACGGTTCTTCTTTTCCCGTTCAGCAAACTGCTTGTAAAGATAGCCCACCTTATCGTCAAAGAGACAGACGAGGAGCAGGAATTCAAGCTCGACGAGCGTCTCATGCTCACGCCTCCGATCGCTGTAGGTGAGTGCCGCAATATGATGATAAAGATGGTCAGCAAAGCAAAAGAGGGCCTCGATAAGTCAATGGATATGCTGACTAACGGCTATAACACGGGTGATTTTGAATTCATTAAGAAGAATGAAGAAAGAGTAGACGGATATGAGGATCTCTTAGGTTCATATCTCATGAAGCTCACGACCACACAGCATCTGAGCGTTGAAGACAAAAACAGGTCGTCAAGGATCCTGCAGGCGATCGGTGAGGTGGAAAGAATTGCCGACCACGCCAATTATCTTTCCGATTCCGCGGAGGAGATAGAGACAAAGCACATGCAGTTCTCGGATGCCGCGAAGGAAGAACTGAGCAGGGTAATACCCGCTGTCCGCGACATATATACCATGGCTCTGGACTGTTATCTTTCAAATAATGCCGCCAACGCGGAGAATATAGGTCCTCTGAGGATCGTCATAAGCGAGATGTGCGACAAGTTCAAGGCCAATCACGTTGAGAGGCTTGCGACAGGTGACTGTACCACGGAGCAGGGGTTTGTGTTTAACGATATCCTGTACAGCTGCGTGAGGATCGCCGAACACAGTCTTAATATCGCGGCTATCGCATTCAGATTCAAGTCGGCCGAAGCAACCAATATCGATACATATATGCATGACTTTAAGCAGCGTAAAGATAAAGACGAGAAAAAATATCAGGAATATGTTAAGAAATACAAGGCTTGAGGTCAAAGTATAAGACAATGTCTGATACACCAAACAGGAAAAACATATTCACTGTTGCAAAGAACAGGATTAAGAAGTTTTTCAATGATTTCTGGCTGTTCCTTAAAAAGGTTCTGTGCCTTTTCAAGCAGAACTTCAAGGAAGTAATGCTGTTCATATTTATCTGTTCGGCATTCACAATGACAGCAACATCCGCTCTCAAGGCTGTTCTTGTTGAAGCAATTATGAGGACTGCCGGCGAGACATATATCGTTCCCGCAAACCTGAAGCAGATCATCTTAAGTCCCGCTTCGATCCTCATGATCATTGTCTTTGCAATCCTGGTAACATTCATGTCGCTGTTTGAGATCGCCGGACTGATCCATGCCTTCTCAATGGCACAGATCGGCAGTGACACAAATCTCCCGAGTATGTTTTATGCTGGAATGCGCGCCTGCAGGAAAGCCCTTAATCCCAGGAACTGGCTTCTTACTGTTTTTATCCTGGTTCTTTTCCCGCTTACCAAGGTGCTGCCTTTGTCGAGTTCCACGTTCAAGCTTATCCTTCCGGGATTTGTCGATCAGACTATCGATTACACAAAGAGCCTCACGGTACTTTACGATACGGTATACATAATCCTTATACTCGGCCTGGTTGTCTATCTGTTCTCGATCAACAGCTTCGTAATGCAGAAGAACTCATTTTTCAGGGGCTGCAGGGAGTCAAGGGTGATAGGAAAAGGACATTATATCGAGACCTTTCTGACGCTTGCGCTTTTGACTGTCATTGTTAATTTCTTTATCAATTCGGTCTCTTCGGTAATCGTTGTCAACTGGAATGAGCTTGTAAGCATGTTCAAGGGAAACAGCAAGAATATCGTATTCAAATCCGAAGCGGTCGGAACCTACACTTACGCGATAAGGCAGATACTTAAGAGCTTTATATCTCCGGCGATCAACAATGCCGCGCTTACAGTGCTCTTCTACCGTTATATCGATGAGAAGGATATGTTAAGGACTCTGGATGACAGGACCTTCAAGGCGCACAGACCTTCAGCGAAGAATCTTATTCCGCTTATTGCCGTTCTGACGCTGTTCTTCGGAATATCGTCCGTATATCTCCTTAACAGGTATTCATTCCTTTTCGAGGAGGTCCGGAGACCTCTGGTATGCGCGCACAGAGGAGACAATGTTAACGCGCCTGAGAATACAATGCCGGCTTTTGAACTTGCGGCAAGCGAGAATCTCGAATGGATCGAGCTTGACGTCCACCAGACATCTGACGGCATTATAGTCTGCAATCACGACTCATCGATCAAGAGGGTTACGGGCCAGAATCTGTCGATCCATGATCACACATATGAGGAGCTTACAAGATGGGAGATGGGTTCATGGATGCCCGGCAACTATGAACATGTGGTGATTCCAACGCTGAAGGAAGTTCTTGAGTTTGCAAAAGAGAATGATATGCATGTGCAGGTGGAGCTCAAAGGACATGCCGAAGATAAGCATTTTGAGGAAAACGTTTTAAAGGTCATCAACGAGACCGGCATGAGGGACAACGTAATGGTGATCGCCCAGGATGCCTCGCGCTTACAGCGTCTGATGGTGCTGGATCCTGATATAACCCAGGCATACTGCATCTTTATCGGGCTCGGGAATCTGGAGGATATCGAATATTCAGACAATATCTCGATAGAGGAGACCTACATTACGCCGGAACTCGTCCGCCGCATGCATGCTCAGGGCAAAAAGGTGTTCTGCTGGACTGTCGATAAGGACGATACGGTGCAGTATCTTGTCAGCTGCGGTGTCGATGTAATAGGTACTGATGACCCGATGCTGATAAGCAACGCGGTTGAGAAAGCGGACTGCTCGGGCGGCATCATGAGGATCGGTCACATAATCATGCACATCATCGCCGATATGGATAAATAAACGTCAGATAAGGCAGTACTTCACATCGTATCTGCCGTCTTCTTCCATTTCCATTATCATGTATCCGCGCTTTGAACCGCCGCGTGGAAGCGATATTGAGCCCGGATTAAGGATGCGGGGCCCGGATGTGTCACAGGGTCCGTTATCATAGATTCTGTTGAAGTCTGAAACAGCGTCACCGAAGCTGTCATACGGTACATGCGTATGGCCGAACAGGCAGATATCGCAGTCATTCTCACGCGCGTAAAGAGACAGCGTGAGAAGACCGTAGTTCACATGCTGGAGGTGACCGTGCGT
Organism: Oscillospiraceae bacterium; assembly: GCA_902776845.1. Taxonomy (GTDB): domain Bacteria; phylum Bacillota; class Clostridia; order Saccharofermentanales; family Saccharofermentanaceae; genus Saccharofermentans. The sequence goes on along the minus strand of CACYRM010000137.1, from coordinate 867 downwards.
ACAGTAAAACCTGTGTCCTTTAAGCTCGAAAACCGACACGTCCCTGACCGGTGCCGAATCGTTATGGTAAACATCGCAGTTGCCTTTCAGAAAGACACAGGGCGTCTTCGGAGCGCCTGCCCAGCCTGCCATCTCAGATCGGGAATACTCGGAGTCTCCTAAATGGATCAGCATATCGGGTCTTTCTTTTTCTATGGCCGATTTAAGCGGTCCGTTGTTTCCGTGTGAATCACTTACGATAAGTATCCTCATAGATCCCCCGTCAGATAAAGTAGAAATCTGTATCCCATCCCGGGATGCATCTGGTGTGACGCATATACACCTTATAATCCTGTCTTATCCCGAGCACCTTCTTTACGATCGCGAAAACGTCTTCACTCCTGTGATAGCAGGCGATCTTCATCAGGGGACGGTCTCTCTTTATGGTTTCCGCAGCACCTTCGATTGCGGCGGATTCGGAGCCTTCCACGTCAAACTTGATAAAACTGACATTTTCGGGACACAGCGAATCGACAGAGACGACATCTATATCACGGGTATTTTTCAGCTCCATATTGCTGTTCGGAAGAGCCCTTGTTCCTCTTCCTCTTGCCGCCGATACCTTTTCGGTCCCGGGCGTACTCCCGGCCAAAGCGTTGATGCATTTGATGTCAAAGCCTGACTTAATGAGGTCATCCGCGCATTTTTCAAGCCTTTTAAATGAGTGCGGCTCAGGCTCAACGGCAACTGCTTTTGAGAGACAGGGGAATCTTTTCAGATAACGGATCAGTGTGTCGCCGTAATAAGCCCCGAGATCTATGTAGCAGCCGGCGGAGATGTTTTCCAGCAGGTCAAATTCGTCATCTGGATCTGACTCGCAGTCTGAGA
>CACYRM010000136.1 GCA_902776845.1 Oscillospiraceae bacterium | reverse complement strand
ATGTCAATGACAATATCGGTCATGATGCCGGTGACGATTATATAAAAAAGGGCTGTGAGATCATCATCAAAAGCTTTAAACACAGCGATATTTACCGTATCGGCGGAGACGAGTTTGTGGCAGTCCTCAAAGGCAGCGATTACGAACACCGTGTGCGCCTTGAGGAGCAGTTCAGGAATATGATAGATGAGAACTGCGGGGAAGGAAAGCCCGTTATCTCAAGCGGAATGGCAGTATATGAGAATGGCTCCGGTGAGAACTGCAATGAAGTCTTCAAGCGTGCCGACAGAAGAATGGGCGAACGCAAAAAACTGCTGGAATCCATCGTGAGCAAATACAACAAAAGCGGGATATAAATCAAAGGAAAATTGAATATTTTATTTTTCCCCGTTGATAAAATGAAAGCACTACATTATGAGGAGTGCTGTTATGCTTGATCTCAAAGGAAAATGGGTATTGGTCACCGGTGCTTCAAGAGGCATCGGAAGACTTGCATCAAAGCTTATGGCAGAACAGGGATGCAATCTTCTTCTGCAGAGCAGGAGTGTTGAACACACTGCATCACTAGAGGAAGAGATAAGAGCGGCAGGTGTCCAATGCCGTTCATTTGCCGCGGACCTGAATGATATCTCCTCGGTAATGAAGATGCTTTCTGACATTGACGCTCTCGGCATTGATGTCGATGTTGTGCTTAACAACGCAGGCCTTCAGATTGCTTACAGACCTGAGTACTTCACGACTCCTCCCGAAGATTTTACAGTCAGTTTTAACGTCAATACCATAGCTCCTGCTATGATCTGTTATCACTTTCTTCCGAAAATGATATCACGCAGCTTCGGGCGTATCGTTAATACCACGAGCGGTATCGACAAGGAGCCTGAGCAGGCAGGATACTCGGCTGCGAAAGCGGCACTCGACAAGATTACAAAAGATATGGCTTCAAGGCTCGGAGGAACAGGCGTTGCCATGAACCTGACAGATCCCGGCTGGTGCAGGACCGACCTCGGCGGCCCCAATGCTCCCAACGCTCCGGAGAGCGCAATACCGGGTGTAGTCATCGGAGCGTTCACGGATGACACGGTCAACGGACAGATATTCCGTGCGCAGGAATTTGCGGGAATGAGTCTTACAGAAGCAGTCGAAAAAGCAAATAAGATTATCTAAATACAAGATTTCATCAGGAGGATCACCATGGAAAACTTCACCTTCTATTCACCCACGAAATTCGTTTTCGGAAAAGGCACTGAGAATGAAGCCGGCAGGCTTGTTAAGTCATTCGGAGGAAGCAAGGTCCTCATCCATTACGGCGGGGGAAGCGTTGTCCGTTCAGGTCTTCTCGACAGGGTGAAAGCATCGCTCGACGGCGAAGGTATTCCTTATGTTGAGCTCGGCGGAGTTAAGCCCAATCCGAGGAGCGGACTCGTTTATCAGGGCATTGATCTCTGCAAAAAAGAAGGTGTCGATTTTGTCCTTGCCGTAGGCGGCGGAAGCTCGATCGATTCATCCAAGGCAATAGCTGCAGGCGTTGTCTACGACGGTGATTTCTGGGATTTCTACTGCGGAAAGCCGATCGAGAAAGCCCTGCCCGTGGGAACGGTCCTCACTATTGCAGCGGCAGGCAGCGAAGGTTCGGGCGATTCCGTCATTACCAAAGAGGAAGGCATGTTTAAAAGAGGCGCGAGCGGTGAAGGCATAAGACCGAAGTTCAGCATCCTCAATCCCGAACTGACACAGACGCTTCCCGCATACCAGACCGCGTGCGGTATTACCGACATCATGGCACATCTTTATGAGCGCTATCTTACAAATTCAAAGAACGTTGAAGTAACGGACAGACTTATAGAGGCGCTGCTTATCACCATGAAGAATGAAGGCCCGAAGGTCATTGCCGATCCAGACGATTACGAAGCCCGCGCAAACATTATGTGGGCAGGCACTATGGCTCACACCAACTCCTGCGGTGTAGGCCGTTCGCAGGACTGGAACAGCCACAATATCGAGCACGAACTGTCTGCTCTTTACGACTGCGCTCACGGTGCCGGTCTTGCTGTTACGATGCCTGCTGTTTTCAGATATGTAATGGATCATGATAAGGCACGTTTCGAGCAGGCCGCAAAGAGAGTATGGGGTGTGGAGACCGCTGAAGAAGGCATTGATGCATTCAAGGCTTTCCTTATCTCTATCGGCATGCCTTCGACTTTAGGCGAACTTGGCGGCAAAGAAGAGGATATTCCGGTCCTTGTTAAGAATCTCTGCTATGGCGACGGACGTGACGGAACTATATCCGGATTCGTTACTCTCAATGAGGAAGACTGCGCGAAGATATACAGGGCAATGCTGTAAATCCTGATTGACTTACATGGGGTATAATTGACTGAAAGTTATCTTTCAGGAGGTTTCCCATGAGCAGCATCAGTATTCAGAAGATAAGTATAACCGTGCTTGAGACTGACGCAATCGTTAATGCGGCGAATTCCGGTCTCATGATGGGCGGCGGTGTCTGCGGCGCGATCTTCAGTGCGGCAGGTGCTGCCAGGCTTCAGACTGCCTGCCTTAAGATCGGAGGATGCCGGACCGGAGACGCGGTTATCACACCGGGCTTTGATCTTCCGTCAAAGCATGTTATCCATGCTGTCGGTCCTGTCTGGCACGGCGGCAAAAAGGGTGAGCCTGAACTTCTGTATAGTGCATATAAGAGATCTCTTGAAGTGGCAAAGGAGAATGGTCTCCATTCGATTGCTTTTCCCCTGATATCCGCAGGTATCTACGGTTATCCGCAGGATCTGGCGTGGCTGACAGCTCTTCAGGCATGTAAGGACTTCATCTATGCGGATAATGATTATGACATGGATATCATTTTCGCGGTAATTGACGACGGAATAATGTCGCTCGGTCAAAAAACGATGGCAGAACTCGATATTGCTGATAAAATGTGAGTTGATCTGTGACTGACGGAGGGTTTATCAAGTGTTTTTTGCAATCGAAGAAACGTTAAGAGAAGTTAAGCGCAGCGAAATAAAAGGTACCGGCAGACAGTTTGTCGCAGTCCTTACTTTCGAGGAATGGAAAAACAGCAAGGACAGCTTCGAGATGGGTATGGATATCGAGCCGGATCTGTCCGAGATCTTCCTTACAAAAGCGGAAGTGAACTACGATTCCCTCACGGGCACGTTTGCTGTTCCGGACAGAAAGAACCCGTCTGCGGATGATCTTAAGTTCGCGTTCGTTCTGGACGAGAAGGGCGTTGTATTCATCGACGACAACGGCACGGCGCTTGATATCATCAGAGGCGTGCAGCGCACGAAAAAATGGAAGATGCCGAGCCTCGAAAGATTCCTTTATGACTTCCTCGACCAGATCGTAAAAGACGACTTAAGGCTCATGGAAAAGTACGAGGATGAACTTGATCACATGGAGCAGGCAATAATCGACGGTGATGAGACCCTGCCTTCCGGCCGTCTTAATGATATAAGAAGCGACATCCGTTATCTGCGCATCCATTACGAACAGCTCATGGATCTTGCCGCTGAATTCGAGGAGAACGAGAACGGATTCTTCAAGCTCGAAAACTTAAGATACTTCAGATTATTCATCAACCGCGCCGAAAGACTTCACGAGGCATCGATGTCACTGCGTGATTACACGATGCAGCTCCGCGACCTTTACAAGGCTCATCTCGATATCAAGCAGAACCGTATCATGACGGTGCTTACTGTCGTCACAACTATTTTCATGCCTCTGACCCTGATCGTAGGCTGGTACGGCATGAATTTCCGCTACATGCCCGAGCTCAACTGGGAGTGGAGCTATCCGGTTGTGATAGCCGCGAGCATTGTGATCGTTATCGGAAGTCTGCTGTTCTTTAAACGAAAAAAATGGTTATAAATCAATGCGCTTTTGCCGCTTCGGACAGGTCCTCGACGGGCGGGACCCGTCTGCGGAACTCGCGGCACAAAAGCGCATTGTCTTATACGAGGAATATGTAATTGATAAATCCGTTTGTTAATTTATCTAACAAGATCTCGGGTGCCCTTGATAACAGGAGGGACATGAGGATATGCGGTGAGAAACTGGGCGTTTTTGTTCCGTCTCCGTTCGGTGAGGATGTCGGGGCAACCGGCTGCCAGTCCGCGCCTTACCGCGGCCTGGACAAGATACTTAAGGACCTTGTGCTGACGGACATGGATTCATTCATAGATATCGGGTGCGGTAAAGGACGCGTTATCTCATATATGGTGAGCCGCGGTTTTCCCTGCAGGATCTCGGGTATTGAGATCAATCCCGAAGTGGCGGAAGTTGCGCGCAGGTGGACATCAAGATATCCGGGTGTGGAGATAATAGAAGGGGATGCGTTCGGGCTTGATTACAACGACTACACTGTTCTGTTCATGTACCGTCCGATGGAGACGTTTACTTTCAAGATGTTCATTGAACTTCTAGAGAGCACGCTGACTCATGACATCAGGCTTTACTATTATGTGGATGGCCAGAGCGGATATTATCTGAATGACAGACCCGGCTGGACTCTTTTAACCCGTCAGGAGATGTTCTTTGTCCGAGGTTTTTATATCCACAAGGAACCTCAGCGTTATTCCGTGTGGACTTACTCACCGGATAAAAGGCGGTGATTATTCCGGATGTCTTGCGCAAACCTGTCCATGTTATAATGATTCTGTTGAGATGTCGGCTTTGAACATATGGGGTGTTGGTAATGAAGCTGCGCAGAAAGCTTTTCGCAAGCAAGGATCCATACGACTGCACGAAGGAGCAGCTGTTCCTTGATGCGTGCAGAGAGAATTTTGATCACCTGATCTCGCATTGTGATGACTATAAAAAGATCTGTGAAGGTCTTGGTATCCGTTCGTCTGAAGATATTGCAAAACCCGAAGATCTTCCCGTAATACCCACGATGCTGTCTTCCCGTAATACCCACGATGCTGATGAAGCAGCATGATTTCCGCTCGGGTAGATATATGGTCATGGCGACATCGTCCGGCACGAGCGGAAAGATGAGCCATGTCAGGTTTGAGTTCGGCGCGCTGATGGCCGCGCTCAGGATGTCGGTAAAGGTCACGAGATATCACGGCATAATAACCGCGAAGCCTTGCCGTTACATCGTCATGGGTTACAAACCCCACAGGTCCAACAAGACTGCGGTGGCAAAGGTAGCTTATCTGACGACTTTTCTTGCGCCGGCATTGAGCCGCAAGTTCATCCTGAAGCATACCGCCGACGGTTACAAACCTGATTTTGAGAGCATCGTAAATGCACTGAAGAAATACGAGAAGGGCAGGGCACCGGTGCGCTTCATGGGGTTCCCGTCATATACGTTTTTCCTGTTCAGGCTGCTGGAGGAGAGAGGCCTTTCCTTCAAGCTCCCGAAGGGCTCGAAAGTCATGCTCGGAGGCGGCTGGAAGCAGTTCTACCAGGAGGCTGTCGACAAGGCGACTTTCTATAAACTCGCGAAGAAAACGCTCAACATCGATGAAGAAAACATAGTCGAATTCTTTGGTGCCGTCGAACACCCGATCCTTTATACCGACTGTGCGTATCATCATTTCCACGTGCCTGTTTACAGCAAGATAGTCATCCGTGATCCTGATACGCTGGAGCCTCTCGAAAATGGCAGGACCGGCCTTGTAAATCTCATATCGCCGCTCTGCACCGCGACTCCGATCCTGTCTGTCATGACCGATGACCTCGGCATCCTGCATAACGGGGAAGAGTGTCCGTGCGGGGTAAGATCGCCGTATCTTGAGATCATCGGGCGCGTTGCTCCGGATGATATCAAGACCTGTGCCGCTGGTGCCGCAGATATTCTGCAGGGGGTGAAGGTATGAGCTTTGGCGCTGAAAACAAAGGAGGAATCTTAAGATGATCCTTTTCGACGGAAAGACATACGAGAGTTCCGAGCAGGACAGACTGCTTAATGAACTTGAAGAAAGGATCCCGAAGATCCTCTCGCAGAAACAGCTCTCGCCCGAGGTCGTCATCGATGCAGTGGAGCAGCTCCGCGTTGACCTTCTGAAGGGCAGGTTCGATGATCTTTTAACGGCTTTCCCCGAAGATACTGTTGACACATACAAGAAGCAGGCAGAGGCGCTTTTATCAAAAGAGCATCTGAACAAAAAACTTGCAACCGAACTCGGAAGCACTGAGGAATACGTTACGGATCCTATAGACGGTTTTGCCCAGATCCGCGTAAAGAAAATGCCTTTGGGAGTGCTGTTCCACATCGCCGCGGGCAACATGGATTTCCTTCCTGCGTATTCACTTGCGGAAGGCCTCATGACAGGAAACATCAATATCTTGAAACTCCCTTCGGCAGACAACGGCCTGTCGCTGAAGCTCATCATGCAGCTCATCGAATACAGGCCTGAACTCAAGGATTATATCTATGTTTTCGATACTGCGTCGACTGATATCCAGGGCATGCGCAAGATGGCCGAACTCAGCAACGCTATAAGCGTCTGGGGCAGCGACATGGCGATAGAAGCGGTGAGAGGCCTTGCTCCGACAGGCGCGAAGATCATAGAGTGGGGACAGAAATTAGGATTCTGCTATATCTCAAGACTGAATGAAACTGATAATGCCGACGGTGAATTAGAGGGCCTTGCAAAACACATCGCAACGACAAAGCAGCTCCTTTGCAGCAGCTGCCAGGTCATATATATAGACACTGATGACGCGGGCGTGATCAAAGCCTTCGCCGAAAGATTCCTGCCGGTGCTTGAG
>CACYRM010000135.1 GCA_902776845.1 Oscillospiraceae bacterium | reverse complement strand
CGAATATCTCGCGGGCATTCCCGCAGAGCGTTATACGTTAGGTCTGAACGACGGCTGGGAGCGCTCGAAAAAGCTGATAACCGAGAAGCTGAAAAAAGATGTTCACCGTTCCAACAACCATCTCAGGGTCGAGAAGATCATCACCAAATACTACAACGTCAAGTTCAGATGCCTTTTGGCACCAGTATATTTCGCCACATACACATACGGCAAGAAGACTTTCCCGGTCGCCATCAACGGCCAGACAGGCGAGGCATTCTGTGACGCTCCTACTAAGATCGGCAATATAATACTGCTCGGCATACTGGGCCTGTTATTAGCCTGTGCCATTGAAGTGCTTATCCTCTGGCTTTTAGGCACGTCGGCGTTAATCTGACTTTGTTTCGGCCCTGACGGACATGAGCGCATAAATCCGTTTCCGGGCTTCATGAACAGCGGCAATAAAAATTTTTTTCTGAAAAAGTGAAACCGCCGGCACCGAAATTGCACTATTATAGTCGAACGGCCGTTCAAAAACGAATTTTGAGGTGAGACGATTGAATGACGCAAAGGCGCTGGCCTTACTGAAATCAGGTGATCAGGAAGCACTTGCTTGGTTTATAGACAAGTACAGTGCATACGTGGGAACCGTGGTAAACAGCATTCTCGCAGGCTCAATGAGCCATGAGGATGTGGAGGAAGTGACGGCGGATGTTTTCGTTACTTTATGGAGATCTGCGGACAACCTTATTCCTCTGAACCTGAAAGGGTATCTGAGCCGCGTGGCACGCAGCCTTTCCATGCAGAAATTGCGGGAGCGGGTGCAGGTGCTGCCTTTGGACGAGGACATTCTTATCTTAGATGAAGATTCGGTTTTTGACAGTCTCGAGCGTGAGGATCAGGACCAGATAATCAGAAAACTGGTCTATTCGATGCCTCAGCCGGACAAAGAGATCTTTTTGAGATTCTATTACTACTGTCAGACCGTCTCGGTTATTGCCAATCAAATGCAGATGAACCCGTCCACGGTCAAGACCAAGTTAAAGCGAGGGCGCGAGCGGCTCCGTTATTACCTCAGCAATATCAAAAACACGACAGGAGGCGATCTTGATGCAAGTAAATATTCGTGATCTGATGGAAAACATCGAAGACTCTTCAGTAGATCTTGAAGAGAGCAGCGTCGTCTCCTCCGAGAGGATAAAGGAGTTGACCAAAATGAAGATAAATGAATACGGAATTAAACCTAAGCGCAATACTAAGAAGTTAGTAACAATTCTAATTGCTGTTGCAGTGGTATCTGCAGTGGGCATCGCGGCTTATGCCGGTATCACCCACGGACTTGAGAGCCAGACATTCGGCAAGAGCACATGGGTGCCTGAGGAAGAAATGCCGGTTGGCGAATCAGGTGAGAGTTATATAATTCCCGAGCGCGAATATATTTCCTTACAGGGATATGTGGATTCTCCCGAATACCAGGCAACCGCAGAGTGGGTCAAGTTCGAAGATGGCTACGACCGTGATTTCTCGATCCTAAACGAATACGATGCTGAATGTAAGCGCACGGGTGTGGATGTATATGGTGAGAAGTACCCTTATTACGGTATCTACTCACAGGAGATGGCAGATAAGGTCGATGAGATACTTGCTAAATATAATCTCAAGGTCCACACAGGCATGGCAGACGGTAATTACGAACTGTTCAGGGAGAGATTCGGCGAGATCTGGACAGCAGACGTTATTGGTGCCGGATACTTCTACGATGACGGAACATTCCAGTTCGATGCCACATATAAGAACATCGAATTCCAGATAAGAAGATGCATGAGAGGGTATTTCGATACCGTATATCTCAATGTTGGAAACATCGATAGTTACGAACAGTGGACTTATGTGACAAAGGACGGCATTCCGGTTAATATCGCAATGAGCGCTGATGGCCGTGCGATCATTTCCGCAGACCTCGAGAACAGCTTTGTATCTTTGAATGTACTGCCCTGGGACAGTGATCTGAATGAAGTTGTCCATACGAGGGAAGAACTTGAGGATCTGGTCGATCACATCAATTTCTCAGTGCTGTGATGGAAAGGTTAGTAACTGCTTGAAGTTACTGATGGGGATAATAGTAATAGTGAAGAGGATGCTGCAAAAACGGCATCCTCTTTAGTCAAGGCTGATTGTATTCATGATATATCATGTTAATTGCTCAATAGTCTTCCCCAAGTACCAAGTGCGAAAAACCGTCACGATGGAGAGAAGAATCATGACGGAAAACAGCAAATCAAGGTCAATTTGCAAAATACCGTCACGATTCAGAGAAAAAACGTGACGGAAAACTGCAAATCCCAAAAACGGGGCATCTCACCATAATCATGAGACGCCCCGTATTTAGTTAATAACCCGTGCTATGCTTACTTGTTGATCACGATCTTATCGTAATCGAGTGTTACCTTACCGCTGTTGATCTTGGCGGGCATATAGAAGAGGACCTTGCCGACGCTTTCATCATCGCTGTCGCAGAGGACCATGACATAGTCGCCGTCTTCGAGACCCTCGAAAAGCCAGGTGTCGAAGATAAACTGGTAATTCTCGCTTGATTTCTTCTCGACATTATCAACGTATGCATAAAGAACATCGTACTCATCAGCTTCGCCTTCTTTTGTATATCCCTTTGTGCCGGGGATGAAGCCGAGCCAGGCATCCTGCATCAGTTCAAATTTGGAATCAACAGAGAAAATGACCTGTTCGCCCTTCTGGGAGAACTTGACACTGTCCTCGCCGGACGCGCCTTTGCTGCCATTATCTTCGTCATCCTTGGCCTGTGTTGTAGCCTTTGTCGTATCACCGCTGCTCTTGCCGGAATCTTTCTTTCCGCATCCGAAAAGCGCGAAAGACATTGCGCAGACCACTATCAAAGCAATTAATTTCTTCATAAACACTACCTCCCCGAGGCAAAGAAAAAAGCCTTCACTTCAAGTTCCGGAATGTCTTCCCGGAACCATAAGGGAATTTTATCACAGGACAAAAACAAAGAAAATAAAGCGGGCAGCAGGAGGGCTCTCAGAATAAGCCTCACCCGCGTCTTATACAGCCTTATTAAACCTGGCCACGACTGCTGCGACATCCTCGGAAATATATTCGTACCCTTTGTCTATAATGCGCTCAGGTATGCCCCAGTAAGCTTCCGCGATCGCTCCTGCGATAGCGCACAAAGTATCCGCATCTCCGCCGATATACATAACGTTCCTTAAGCAGTCCTCATAAGACTTGGCCTCAAGGAAACACTCGAATGCTTCAGGCATTGTGTGCATGCAGTCCTCAACATGATGGTAATCAGGGCGGATGACATCCAGAGTTCTGGACAGGTCGTACCCGAATTCATCAACAATGTATTTTTTTATCTCTTCCTTTGGAGCTTTTTTCCTGGCCAGGAAGATCGCGGCAGCTGTCGATTCAGCGCCTTTGACTCCCTCAGGGTGGTTATGCGTGACCTCGGATGTCCATCTCGCAACCTCGCGTGTGCGTTCAATCGAGTCATAGAGCCAGCCTGCAGGGGACACCCTCATGCCTGAGCCATTGCCGAAGCTTCCATAAGGCTCGGGATCGTCAGCAAGTACCCAGTGGCGGAACTTTGTGCCGTATCCCGCGTCAGGATATTTCTGGCCCCACTTCTTCATGGATTTGATAAGGTTTTCCTTAATTGTCTTCTCGTCAGCATCCCTCCCGGCATCAAGCAGCGCCTCTGCCACGGCAACGGTCATTACGGTATCGTCCGTGAAATAACAGTCGTTTGTAAAGAGCTTGAATATCTTGCTCTTGTTTCCTCTGTCAAATTCAAATCTGCTTCCGACGATGTCTCCGATGATTGCGCCTAACATAAACCGTTACCTCCTGTAAATCTGTTAATCCGTTTCTCCGGCCTGCGCGCTCCTTTGCGCGTTCTCCAGTGCTTCCTTCCAGTCCGGCTCGGTCTCGAGCATAATTGACAGCTGCTCCTGGACAAGAGTAAAGCCGTCAGTGAAGGGGTTGATAAGGACACCATTCAGGCCGGGCAGACTGTGTGCCAGCTCGAAAATCTCCTTAATCGGAACCTCCTTGACCGGATTGGTGTCCGCAAGCTCCTGCATCTCGCTCCTGTCGGTAAACAGTGGGAGCCAGTACCTTCCGTTCTTACCCTTTATTTTAACGTAAAGTTCGGAATCAGGTATATCCGTAAACATATCTTTTGCATCCGCATCAGGGTCCAGGCTCAGCGCGACGCTCGTAATGTTCATCAGCGGCATCGGTGCCTTGCCTCCCTCACAGACACGCAGCATGAGCTGTCCGTAAATCATGAAGGCGTTCTCTTCCGTCTCGTTCTCGAAATATTCCTTTATGTAATCCTTAATGAATACTGAATTCAAAGATTCATCTTCTGTTCTGTCGTTCATATCAGCTGCCTCCCTTATTTATTATTTTCCGTAAAGTATAGCAGGACGGATCAAGCCTCGCGTTCCATTAATGGGACGGATTTAGGGTTGGCGGTTGTGCTGAAAGCCGGGTTGGCAGCCGCGTTAAACTTCAATCATTTTCACGGCTTCGGGAAACCGCACTCCATGCAGAATTTGCCGGCGTTATGGGCTTTTTTGCACATGGGACACGTCCATGTGTCCGGTTTTAACGTGCCGCATTCAGGGCAGAAGTTGGCAGTATTTCCTTTATTGCCGCATGAAGGGCAGTCCCAGGTTTCCGAAGCTGATGAAGCGGGCTGTCCCGCCGCAGGAACAGCGTTCATGGACGGGACCTGATTCTGCGACTGTCCGTTCATGAACATGCCCATCGAGCCTCTCATGACGACTGCGTTAGCAGGGGCTGAACCATAGGGATAAAACTTGTTTGTATCGATCTCGGTTTTCGATTCGAAAACCGACTTTGACGCGATGTACTTAAGGAGCTCAAGCGTTTTATCAGGATCCGTGCAGATCTGTTTCTTGGTCTTGCCGAACTGGATGTAGCCCTCATATTCACCGGGATCCACATAGATTCCAACGGGATCTTTACAAAGATCT
>CACYRM010000134.1 GCA_902776845.1 Oscillospiraceae bacterium | reverse complement strand
GTGAAGTATCCTTGCTCAAATTCCTAACCTCCTGGAAGCCTTATATAACAAGACCAGCGTCTTGGCATCACTTATCTCACCGTTATCAGCCATCTTTACGGCTTCGGCCAAAGGCATCTTTACGGTAGACAGATATTCATTGGGATCCGGATTGCCGCCTTTGTATTCAAGCCCTGTACCGATATAAAGCGAGATCATCTCACTGCAGTAACCAGGTGTGGCGGCAACGGCACCTTCATACTCGATTTTGTTTGCGGTATAGCCGGTTTCCTCAGTAATCTCCCTTGAAACACACTGAAAAGGATCCTCACCTTTTTCCAGTTTGCCTGCAGGTGCTTCAAGCATGACCTTATCAAACGGACTCCTGAACTGCTCCGCCCGGATGTCTGACTATCTCTCTCGTGCTTGAATTCCCCTCGGGAGTCAGAATATCCTTTATCTCAACATTGAAGACACGTCCTTCGAAAACAGTTCTCGAAGCAACCGTTTTCTCAAAAAGCATGTCATCACTGCAATTGATCTTACCCATTAATTCTTGTTCTTCCCTTCACTTATCTTCTTCCATTCCGCAACAGCAAGCTCATCACAGCGGTTATTAAACTCATTGTCGGCATGTCCCTTAACCTTGTGGAAAGTCACTTTATGCACCGATGTAAGTTCTATCAGTTCCTTCCACAGATCGCTGTTGGCCACTTCAGCCTTTGCGCTGTTCTTCCAGCCGTTCCTGACCCACTTGCCGATCCAGTCCTGACTGAAAGCGTTGACAACATAAGCGCTGTCACTGTAGATCTCAACTTTGCACGGACGCTTTAATGCCCTCAGTCCTTCTATGACAGCCATTAATTCCATGCGGTTATTTGTGGTATCGTGTTCACCTCCGGAGAGTTCTTTCTTAACTCCCCCGGCCATAAGTATAGATGCCCAGCCGCCGGGACCCGGATTACCGGAACATGCCCCGTCAGTATAGATTGTAACTTCGGTTATAACTGCCATGACAAACGGGAAAGGGCTTATTTATTGCCCTTCATCTCCTGTGTCTTATCATATGCCGCGGTAACAGACTTAATGACCGCGTTCCTCAGGCCGTTCTCTTCAAGAGCCATAACTCCTGCGATAGTCGTTCCTCCGGGAGAACATACCATATCCTTTAATTCCGCAGGATGCCTTCCGGTCTCGAGTGCCAGTTTGCCGGAACCCGCAACAGTAGCCGCAGCGATCTTGAGCGCATCAGCCCTCTTTATTCCGAGGCTTACAGCCGCATCTGCCATCGCCTCGATAAACAGCATTACATATGCCGGACCCGTGCCCGATACACAGCCTATGGCATCAAGCGTGTTCTCGTCACAGAGGATTGTCTCGCCGCAGGTTCCGAGAAGCTTTAAAACAAAATCTGATTCCTTATCACTTAATCCGACCGGACAGACTGCGGAGACACCGAGCCCAACCTGTGCGGGAGTGTTCGGCATGATCCTTACGAACTTCCTTCCGGCTCCCAAAATACCGGCAATCCTCTCGCAGGTTACCGCAGCAGCGATCGAAAGGACAACAGCTTCAGGCTTAAGGCTGTCCTTTATGCTCTTCAGTGCATCGTCAAAATGAACCGGCTTTACAGCCATAAGTATGTAATCAGCACCTTCAACAGCTTCAACTATTGAAGAAGCGGCATTAACGCCGAGTTCATCAGCACATCTTGTGCATGCTTCCGTATATACATCAAAGCACCATGCTTCTTCGGGGCTGATAACGCCGCCCTTTACAAAGCCGCTCAAAAGAGCTCTGCCCATATTGCCGGTACCGACTACTGCTAATCTCATAGATTTCTGCTCCTTATTTTAAAATATAAGCGCCTCAATCTTAACATTACCCTTGACATAGTGCAAACCAACGATTAAACTGTTCGTTGCAACAAAGGGGAGTGGCTCAACGGTAGAGCAGCGGTCTCCAAAACCGCCGGTTGCGCGTTCAAATCGTGTCTCCCCTGCCAAAAGCAAAGGGGCTGTCCAAGTGACAGCCCCTTATTTTTCTCTGATTTTTGTCCTCAAAACTTCACCTGTTTGTAATTTAATCGGATGCTTCGGAAGATGCAGCTGACTCATCCGTAACCGGTTCAGCTGAAGCATCAGGTGATGTCACTTCCAGGACCTCCCTGATCTGTGACTCTTTCAGCACAGACTTCGGTACAACGTCGATAACGATATATGTAATATCATCCTTCAGGACAGGAACAAGCCTGAATCCATAATCGCCTCTTACATAGAATCCCGGATTTCCGTCGTATTCCCCCATCCTGTTCATTGAAATACCCATTGCCTCATAAGAGCTCATCTCGGGATAGAGAGCATTTAAAGTGTTGGCAAAATAGAGCCATACGGTATTGAAATCGGCATCATCGCTCATATCAGAATACTGCACCCAGATCCTCAGGTAAGAGACGTTATTGTCGCTCTTTCTTGTTGCGCCTTCAATTCCCGCACTGATGAAATACTTTGAGGGACCTGCAAAAAAGTCTGCATAAGATCTGCTGGCAGTATAGACGGCTTTGTCCCCGAGCATACTCGGCTTGCTGTCCGGATCGACATACGGAGGTGTCCTGAATCCGATGTCGGCTCCGCTTTCCATCAACGAAGCTGCTACGGCGCCGTTATTGAAATTGTTCACGAATTCACTGAGTCCGACCCCCATGGAAGGTGTCTTTGCATCAGGCAGGATAAAATAGATCGCTGCAACTATGACAGCCAGAAACGCCAAAAGAATTGATACCGGGATCATCGGATCACGCTTGCACTTTTCGATAAAAGGAAGCTTTCTGAATTCGGCATTAGATTCAACTTTACTGATTATCTCATCACTGCGCTTTTCAACGGTCTCCTCACTGATAATCTCAGTCTTTTGATCATCGGTCTGAACAGATTTATTGCTGGTTTTATCGGATTTAGACATAAATGTATCCTCCCGTTCAACTTGCATATTATAAAGATAAAGTCTGCGGTTGTAAAACCGTATCTTAAGCAAGCTTCGTCAGAATCGTGTACAATATCTTTCAGAGCAAGCATATAAAGGGGGATAATACTATGCCGCATCTGTTGATTTCAGGCGGTTCGAGAGGGATCGGCGGGGCATGCGCAAGGCTTTTCGCCGGCAACGGATATAAAGTCACTTCATTAAGCCGCTCAGGAAAACCCGGAGATTTCAGTGAAGGCGTATTATATCTGCGCTGCGACGTTAAGGATCCGGAAGAAGTAAAAATCTCGGTAAACAAGGCAATTGAGGAAAACGGTCCGGTAGATGTGCTAATTTCCAATGCCGGTATCTCCGTTTCCGGACTTGCCCAGGATTTCAGTTTTCAAGACTACAGAGACGTTATGGACACCAATTTCGGCGGGCTTTTTAACCTTGCGGGAGCTGTCATTCCCTGCATGGTAAGACAAGGCAAAGGAACTATACTCGCCGTTTCGTCTATGTGGGGTCAGACAGGAGCATCCTGCGAAGCATTATATTCGGCAAGCAAGGGCGCCGTTGATTCATATATAAAGGCTCTCGCAAAGGAACTGGGGCCTTCGGGGATCAGGGTCAATGCTGTCTCTCCGGGCGCGACCGATACGGACATGATGAGCGGCTTCAGCGACGAAGTAAAAGAAGTGATCAGTGAAGATACGCCGTTAGGCAGGCTCGGACGCCCGGAAGAGGTCGCTGAAACGCTTTTTTATCTCAGTTCGGAAAAGGCCTCATTTATCACAGGGCAGATCATCGGAGTTAACGGCGGATACCTGATATGAGACAGGTGCCGGTCTTTCCGGTTTGAATTGTCAATTCCAATCATTTAAAATATTTAAGTCTGTGTCTTTTCAGACACGGAAATTATGCCTCGGAAAGGAGAGGACTTATGGCCACAAACAACTATTCGAAGATCACTCCCGAGATCCAGCGTCTTGCCGAGATCTGCAGAGCAAATGCCATAGATCCGGAGCTCTACACCAAATATGATGTCAAGCGCGGCCTCAGAGACATTAACGGTAAGGGCGTATTAACAGGACTTACAAGGATCTCCGAAGTCAATGCGACAAAGGTTGTCGGCGGAGAGACGGTACCTGCACCCGGTGAGCTGTTCTATCGCGGAATCAACGTAAAAGAAATGATCAAGGGACAACCCGAAGACATGCACTGCGGGTTTGAGGAGACCACTTATCTTCTTCTCTTCGGAAAGCTTCCGAATGAACAGGAATTACGTGATTTCCGTGCTCTTCTCGCGGAATCACGCTCAAGAATGCCTAAGAATTTCTTCAGGGATGTCATCATGCAGAAGCCGTCATCGGATCTGATGAATAATATCCAAAGAGGTGTTCTCAACCTCTATGCTTATGACACTCAGGCTGCAGATATTTCAATTCCTAACGTTTTGAGACAGTCTCTGGAACTTATATCCATCTTCCCCAGCATTGCAGTACACAGCTACAATGCTATGCGTTACTATCTTGACCGCGATTCTCTTGTAGTACACAGACCGAGACCCGATCTTTCAACTGCCGAGAACTTCCTCTACATGTTAAGACCGGATAACAAGTTTACTCCTCTGGAAGCCAAGATATTGGATGTGTCACTCATGCTCCATGCCGAGCACGGCGGCGGTAACAACTCAACATTCACGACTCACGTTGTAACAAGTTCCGGAACAGACACCTATGCCGCTGTAGTTGCAGCATTAAGTTCGCTTAAGGGACCCAAGCACGGCGGTGCGAATATCATGGTCGTAAAGATGTTCAAAGAGCTTGAGAGAAGTATTTCCGACTGGGAAGATGACGATGAGATCCTTGCCTATCTTGAAAGGATACTCCACAAGGATGCATTCGACCGTTCAGGCGTTATCTACGGTATGGGACATGCGATCTACTCTATCTCAGATCCGAGAGCACAGATATTCAAGCGCTACGTAAAAGACCTTTCCGCTGAGAAAGGACGTTCAAAGGAATTTGAATTTTACGAAAGGGTCGAAAAGCTATCAGCCGAGTTGATTGCTGCCGAACGCAAGATATATAAGGGCGTTTCCGCAAACATCGACTTCTACAGCGGATTTGTTTATTCAATGCTTGGTATCCCGATGGAACTCTACACTCCCCTCTTCGCGATCGCAAGGATCTCCGGATGGTCGGCTCACAGGATCGAGGAACTTAACGGCAAAGGCAAGATCATCCGTCCCGCTTACAAGAGCGTACAGGACAGAGTTGATTATCAGCCTATCGAAGAACGCGGATAACCGCATTTTCAGATGAAAAAATGATAAGGGGTGTCCCAACCGGGACACCCCTTATTTTGAGAAACTCAAAAACTAATCGTAAACGTCAGGCTCAAGCCTTAGCGTCATCCTCGATCTTTCCGAAAAGATTAAGTCTGAAGAGCATTGCCTCGTCGTCAGGATCGGAGCAGGAGATCTTTGCATTGCATACGATACCGCCTTCGATAAGCTTCATGATGCCTGTGATCTGGCTGAGCTTGCTCTTAAGGTTAAATCTGTCTCCTTCATCTGTAAGAAGGATTACGTCTCCCTTGCACTCGTCAAGTGCCTTCATAAGTGTAGCAACATCAATGTTGTCTAAGTAAAATGCTTTCAT
>CACYRM010000133.1 GCA_902776845.1 Oscillospiraceae bacterium | reverse complement strand
GAGGAAATAAAGATCGAGTGATCCTCTTCAAGGACAAACTCACGGAAGATATCGAGGATCTCATTCCTTACTATGGGATCGAGGCCGGCTGTTGGTTCATCCATAACGAGCAGTTTGGCATTATGTGACAGGGCAACTGCAATCTGAAGTTTCATCCTCATGCCACGGGAGAAATCCCCACACTTCTTTTTCGATGGCAGCGAAAACTTCTTAAGATAATCGAAAAAGACTTCCTCATCCCAGTTCTTATAAATGTGCTTCATCATAATGTTAATGTCTTTGCCGGACATGAATTCATGAAAGCCCATCTCGTCATAAACAACGCCGATATCTTCACGAAGCCTCGGGGCATTGCCTTTTATGTCTTCGCCGAAAAGCTTTATCTCACCGCTGTCCGCCTTTATGACATCAAGCATAAGCCTGATCGTAGTCGTCTTACCTGCCCCGTTCTGTCCGATAAAACCGCAGACAGAACCTCTGGGAACACTAAAACTTATAGTGTCGAGCTTAAAATCACCATAATCTTTTACGACGTTATTAAGCTCAATAACATTCGTATAATTATCCATATAAACCTCTAATTAATTCATTTGCTTCTCATCGTACAGAAGGTCGATCATCTCCTTGAGTTCATCCCGTGTAACCTTGCCGATGACAGCTTTATCACAGGCCTTATCCAGGAGTTCCTGGATCTCAAACATCATGTTCTCTTTGACGATGTCGCTGTTAACGGCTTTAACAAAACTTCCCTTGCCGGTTACAGATTCAATAAAACCGTCACGCTCGAGATCCTCATACGCTCTCTTGGTAGTGATGATACTGATCTTCAGTTCCTTGGCAAGGACTCTCATTGACGGTAAAGCTTCGCCTGCCGTCAATGCTCCTGTCATGATCTGACTTTTGATCTGCTCCTCGATCTGCTCATAGATGGGCACACCGGAAGTATTGCTGATGATGATATCCATTCTTGCCTCTTTGCAACTGCGCCTGTTGCAGCGGATCGGGCTTCTCCCGCGCGCCGAGAGTCTTCACCGCATAAACTAATTAGTGTATATACACATTATATACACTTTACAAACGGTGTCAATTGCTTTTTCAGATTCATCGGTGTTCGTTTTGTTCACAATTTCATCCAACAAAAAGAAACGACCGGTAATTCCTGTCATTTATTATTTGAGAACCCATTTCATTTCGTTCGATTAATTATAGATTTTGCAGACTAACGTCAATTTCTGCTGAATAAATACTGACGGTTGCCCGGATCACATGATCTGGACTACATTACCCTGTGCATCCTTCATGTAATGGTGAGCAGGAATGGCAGCTCCGCAGTGTGGGCATTCCGTATGCATGCCGATGATATATACACCGCCGCAGAAGGCGCAAGGTTCCTGATAGACTGCCGTGAGTTCGCACACTTTTGCATTCCTGTAATATTCCGGAGCCTTTTTCGGTTTGGCAGATGTGAAAAAGCTTAGGACGGAAAGCCCGGAAAAAAGAAGGAACATAAACATGAATACGAAGAACTTTACCTTTTCGACATATACATTCATCATAAGCGGTCTGTATTCATCAAGCGTGGCCGCTATTGCCTCATCAACTGAATACGTGTCGCGTTGTAACAAACGGTTATGAAGTGATACGGTAAATTTGTCTGCACGTTCCGAAGTTATGATGGGATCCGTAAGATCGCCCTGCATTCCTTCCCAATACCAGTCCTCAAATCCGTTATCCTTATAAGATGAGGAGTAGATGATCAGCCAGTGGGCTTCGTCATGGAAACGCTCAACGTAAGTGTTATACGCATATTTTTCGAGATTGGAATAATCTTCATTCCATGTTTCATTGCTCACGGTAATGACGGCCGGCATGATACCGGTCTCTTCATAGAATGCCTTCATGGATTTTTTTAGTGCCTTCTCATCTTCAAAGATCCCCAGATTATCCTCTATGACTATTTCAGGTTTTTTACCTTTATTCTCGAAATAATCCAGTTTCTTCGGGATATGCACCGAAGAGATCATCAACCAGAAGATCCCTGCCAGAATAGGCAGGAATAAGATCGTATAGATAATTATGAACGATATCAAAGGCGAATAATCTGTCTTGCGTATATCGTAATTGGCATATATCAGATACGGCTTGTTATTGCTGTAATATAGATATCTCTTTGCACCGCGGAAAGGCTGGCTGGATGTGCGTCTGCCGGAATAACTTCCGCTGCCGCCTCCGCTGCTCCTGCCGCTTGAATGACTGCTGTGTGATCCTCCGCTGTGGCTTCCGCCACTGTGAGATCCGCCTCCTGATGAATGTGGCATATCTACTCTTCCCCGAAAACTATTCACTTATTCCTTTTGCCGTTAAAACGGCTTCCAATAAGCATTATACATTATTCCGTGGTGTTTGTATTCGGATATAGAACGCATCGTTTCTTAAGCCGAATAGACATCGAATTCCTCAATATAGATATCTGTTTAGTTAATCATACAGTTTCAGATTTCTTTACATCAAAATATGCATGTATAGTCTTGCGGAAATGCATATTCAAACAAAAACTACTTCCAGTAACCTATATTGTTGATCAGGATCTCACCTTCTTTGCTGCCGTCAGTGCTTATCTTCACCGATACGACTTTCGAGAAATCGAATCCTGACTGAGCAAACATTGAAGGCTCAACCGATACCTGCTGAAGCTGGTGCTTATACTCGTATGTTCCGAAAATCGCATCCTGCTTACCGAACTGGATAGCAAGCGAATGATAGACAGTGACAGGTTCATCAACCGTTACCTTATTCCCTGCTGCATCAGTAAGTTCCACTGTGTATCTCAGACCTTCAGCAAGATCTTCAGTGTCCTCTCTCATATCAGCGATCTCAAAAGAAAGACGGCCGCCGGAGATATCGATCGCGGGGAATGTCACTTCTACAGCAGGCTCCGAGTCTTCCTCCCAGTTAATGTCAAGAACATAGTTCTCGCCCTCACCGTTGTCGCCTCTAGAATATGCCGATATCGTCCAGGTCTCAGCTCCGGTGCATTCAACAGAAGCCCCGCCTTCACCATTGGCGATATCAACTGTGTCATCAAAGGAACAGAGATTAATGAATTCAGAATCCGAGTAGTCTGTTATATAAACAGTCTCAGGAAGATACTCGCGATATGCGGATATATCAGACAGCATAGATTCATATGTATTATCAATATTCAGAGTAGAATCAAGGAAAGCACGTATATACGCTTTGGCTATAAGCTTCTGATCACCTTCATCAAGGAAATAATTAGTATTCAGATAGTTGTTGCAGATCGCCTCGGAATCATACCTGCCCCACAGGCTGTTAAACTGGCCGTGATTTGCGGCGAGCATATAGACAGATGACTTCATATAGAAACTGCCGTCAGAACCAGTGAATGTTACGTTGTTATACTGTTTCTCACCCATCATGCTTGAGACATCCTGGTCATTCGCGCCGTGAATAAGAAGATAGTTAACATCACTGATCTCCACGGAACGGCTTACAGGTCTGTATTGGTCAACGACAGGGGCGATCGCAACTATTGAAGTGATATTAAAAATGATAATCAAACTTTATATTGCCATCCTCGGGATAAGCATCAAGGTCATTGAACAGATATGCCGTGGCAACCATCTCACCGCCTCTGGAATGCCCTCCGATAGCGACCGCATCTTCATTCAGGAGTCCGCTAAGAAGATTACCGGATGAGCTATTAAGCTCGAAAACAGTCTTCATATTCTCGAGAAGAAGTATCGCGCGCTTATCATTACCCTCACCTGAAGCATTGATAATGTTCTCATCGACAGAGATCACGGCATATCCGTTCGAAGCAAGATATTCACCGAGATATTCATAGCCCATATATGACGGCACGGATGAATCGTGATTACCGTGAACCATAAAGAATACCGGGCAATTCTTTAATCCCGAAGGATACCAGACATGACCCTTGACCGGCACTTCCGCAAATTCATAATCCATAAACAGATCATTTAACGCATCCATCCCCTTTCTTTCCTTAACACTGTCGAAAACAGTAAAATCAAGTGTCTCAGTTACAATGTCATCGGTATACTCAGGACCATAAGATAATGAGGAAACCTCATAAGGTCCTTTTTCGAGATAAGAATCAAATCCGCTTACCTGTTCTGATGATCTGGCAACCGGAATCTGGTTATAGAATTCAATGCGGTCCATACCGAAGTTATCGTTAACCATGAAATATACATAGAACCCTGCATAGACAAGTGACAGTGCGGCAGCAACGTAGGCGAACACCTGTTTGAACCTCCGCTTAAATACAAATGCCCACAGGCATCTTCCGATGATATCTGTGGCAAACACAAGAAGAAAACTCATTACCGCAAATGCGGGAATACAGTTAGCCTGCGTTCCCGCCAGGTTGTCAAAAACGATCGTAAAAAGAGAAACAAAAAAGTAGGATTTACATCTTTTTCCCGCTCCAAACAGCAACTTCAATACAAGGTTTATAAGTTCAGCTGAAAGAACAAGCAATACTGAAAGGATAAGACAGCCGACGATCCATGGTATCTTGTCAAATGTTAACCCGCTTATGATCCAACCGTTCATGAGAGAAGCAAGCATCATTACCGCGATCATCCCGCCGGGACGCCCCGCGCGCATGAATTCCGCTGCAGGTCCGGTCTTACGCTTAATGAAAGCTTTAAGCCTGTTTTCTTTCTTCTGCTTCTTCTCTTTGCGGTCGAAAAGCCTCTTAATACCGCCCTTTTCCTGAACCTGTTCCGTATTGGTCTCCATCTGCAAAACAACCTTTCTTTTTATGATTTCCAAAGGTTAGACGGAGCAATTCCAAAAACGTTACAGGTATTTTTTTGATTTTTACTCTTCCTTAACCACAACCGCATAATAGGCCAGACACATAAAGCCCCAACCCCAGGATTCTCCGCAGGCGGTAAGAAAACCGAGCGGGCTTCCCACGGCAACAAGTACGGTTCCGATTATCTTTGCAATGATACTCATAGATGTAGGAGCCAATACTACAACTGCTTTTGGAACAATAAACGGATGAATGTATCCGAGCATTCCGAAAGCGAATTCAACCGCAAAAAGAATTGCTGTAAAGATACCGACAGTTATAAAATCTTTTGCCTTGAGTTTCTTACTGCTATTCTCCATATTACCCTCCAACAACCGAATAGGCACAATTTGTTAGCCTCTGCTAACATTCACAAAACATAATAGTTAGTTTCATCTAACCTGTCAACACAAAAGTTGTCTGTTTTTCTTGAAAGCCTTGTGCAGATTGACTTTTTTCGAAATTCCTCTTGCAGAATAACGAATGATAGATAT
>CACYRM010000132.1 GCA_902776845.1 Oscillospiraceae bacterium | reverse complement strand
TAATCACTTGTTCCGATGATCTCTTCCATCCACCACTTGTTGCAGGAAGCAGCGCTTAACATGCAGCCCATGAGATGGAATCCGCCGTCAGCGTGATCGAATGCGTGAAGTGAATTTGCCTCGTCATTCTTGAATGTCTCTGAAGCGATAAAGATCGTGCCTGATGTGCCGAGAGAGATATTGCATCCGCCGTTGCCGATGATGCCCATACCTACTGCTGCAGCAGCATTGTCACCTGCGCCGGCTGCGATTACGCAGTCCTTGCTGATGCCGGTCTCTTCCGCGATCTCGGGAAGGATCTTGCCGATAGCTTCATAGCTCTCAAAGACCTGGGGAAGCCACTCGGGCTTCATGTCGAGGATCTTGAGCATCTCATCTGACCACTTTCTGTTCTCGCAGTCGAAATAGAGCGTGCCGGAAGCGTCAGAAACGTCTGTGGCGAAAACGCCGGAGAGTCTGTATGCAAGATAATCCTTGGGAAGAAGGATCTTTGCGATCTTAGCGAAATTCTCAGGCTCGTTCTTATGTACCCACATTACCTTCGGAGCGGTAAAGCCTGCGAAAGCAATGTTGCCTGTGTACTTGGACAGGTTGGCCTTACCTATCTCGTTGTTGAGATAATCAGTCTCTACCTGTGATCTTCCGTCATTCCAAAGTATTGCAGGTCTGATAACCTTGCCCTCGCTGTCCAGAAGCGTAAGTCCGTGCATCTGTCCGCCGAAGCTGATTCCTGCAACCTCATTGCCGTCGATTCCCTCGATCAGCTTCTTAAGGCCCTTCATGCTGCCTTCAAACCAATCCTCAGGGTTCTGCTCAGACCAGCCTGTCTGAGGGAAGTTTACGGGGTAACTCTCAGAAACTGTTCTGATAATCTCTCCACCGCTCTTCATCAGGAGCAACTTGACTGCTGATGTACCGAGATCAATACCAATAAAATACATATGAACCTCCCGATTCGCAAAATAGTTCAAATAACATACTAAAGGATTGGACTCAAAATTGCAGATACCAAAGTGCAAGTATTCTTTTATTATATTTTTACGGTTTCAACAAATTTGACCGTTCTTGCGATTTGCCGATTAAGCCGTTTTTGCTAAGTTTTATTTTTGAGCACACCGCAATATTATGCGTTTGTTCATGTTTTGCACCTGCGCGGGCAGCCCGTTTTTTACAAAATTTGCTATACAAATCTTGCTGTTTTTAAAAGAGGGAAAAATGTGGCAAAAGCGGCCGCCTTCATATAAAAATCCGCGCATCGCATGAGCTTTGCGCGGATTTCTTTTAGAGAGAGGGTAGTATAGTGGTTTTTATTCTGTAATGAGCGAATATGCCGAGATCTTTCGTATCCTGCGCGACAGCATATATACCATGCAATAGGATATGATGACGCCGAAGATTATGACTGTGATGATCATCCAGGGACCCGCTTCCATGTTGCTCTGCGAAACGCCGTAGGCACTAAGCATTAAAGTAAGGAATGTATTTGCATTCATTACTCCGGCCAATGCGCCTGCCGAGATTCCGATCGCGATGGAAGGCATCATGGAAAGAGAGAGTTCCGTACGGAGCTGTCCGCTGGTAAACCCGAGGGCTTTCTTGATACCCAGTTCCTTCTGGTTCTTAATGATAATTGTCTTGATCAGAAGCATCATGGTGAGCCAGATGATCGCCAGTGAGACTACAACCAGAATGATGCAGATGACTCTTGCCAGCATGACAGTAGGATCTGATCCGTCCTCCAGCGCCGTACAATAATCCACATACATATACAGTCTGTCACCGAAGGTGTCTTCTAAGCTCTCGACAACCTTTTTGGTTTTTGCCGGATCGTTATTCTCGACCAGTATATTGACCGAATTCTTATAACACTCATATCCTAAATGCGGAGTGCCGTCTTCATTCATCATGACGAACAGTCCGTAGTTCTCGGAACCCTGGGCGAATCCCGTAACCGTATATTCGAAATTATTAGAGCCGTTCTCGATCAATATCATATCGCCGATTATGATCCCTTTGCTCTCGGAAAGCTTCTTGCCGATAACTACCTCATCATCGTACATCGGCTTTCTTCCTTCAAGCATGTTAACTTCCGGCACATTATTCCAGTCTTCTGCCACATCCACATTGATATTGATGCCTTCATAAGAAGCGGAAAAAGAATCGCTCCACCATGCATCTGTCACGTAAGGAAGATCGGATACTTCATAGATAGGATCTTCGCCTCTGATCGATGCATATATATCACAACTGTTATCCGAAAGGAGCCTTAACAGGTTCATCGGTTTAAATCCGATGTTATAGCCGACAAAGACTGCCATTGCAAGGCTGATGCCTATCGAAGCCATTACGACCATAACAAGAATGTTCTGCTTTTTAGAGGCAAAAGAGCTCTTCAATGCCATAAGCCATACCAGAGGACCACCGGACGTCTCCAAAGGAACGAAATTTCTTTTGAATCTGCGGCTCTTCAGACCGAATCTTAAAGCCTGGACAGGATCCAGCTTCTTGATCGAGCCTGTTGACTTCAGGGCTACAAGAAATGATGATCCGATGATCACGATTGCCGTAACTATAAGCGATACCGGATCAAACGGATGATCCCAGGACATATAAGCAATTGATCTTAAGGCGATCTCCAAAGGAGAAACGATCAGATAGATAATACCGGTACTGATCAGCAGTCCCACACCGGCAGTAATAACGAACTCCATAATGTGAGCTGTTCTTATCTGATGAGTCGTATACCCTAATGCTTTCAAAGCACCTATGTTTACAATATTCTGCTCGATGCTGTTGGTGATCCTGAAGTAGATAACGATCAGGACAACCATTGTGATAATAACCGCAAATGTACAGAGGAATACCGAGATGATATTGATCATCTGGGTATACATAAGCTTAAACTCGTCAATGGAGATTGCCGCGGAAGCAATATCTCTTGCAGCAAATTCGTTAGTGATCATGTTATATTCATCATTAACATCCACACCATCAATAAGCTTGATAGTAATCTGATCGATAGGATATACATTCTCACTGTTAAGTTCGGCTAATGTAGTAGGATCTACAAAGAAAATGTTATAAAGCGAAATGCTCTCATAGAAGCCGGCTACAACAAAAGTTCTTTCTCTGTCATTGATCTTCAGTCTGATCTCGTCACCTGCTTTGTAGGCACCCTTGAAGATTTCCTGATTGTAGAGTCTGGACATATAAAGAGGCTCATCAACAGGCTTATCATAAACATCGATGAACTGTGGTGTATCGATCTCTCCCCATTCTCCGTATGCAGCATACTGATATGCGCCTGAAACGTTTTCAAGACCATTCTTCGAATCCGTTTCAGCATCTTCATTTATGATGTCAGTTTTTAGCGAAACCGTCGGAACGAGTTCATAATATTCCACTTCCGGAAGTGAAGATATGTATTCCAGTATTTCCTGTCTTTCCTCGGGATCAAAAGTCGCAGTCATGACCATAAGGTCCGGAGAATTCAGCTCCTCACATTTTCTTCCGAACTGTGAGTTGTATCCGAGTACGAGCATAAGACCCAACTGCATAAGGAATGATGACAGTATTACGATCAGAAGGAAGCTGATCATATGGGACATATCCTTGCGGAAGTTGGCTTTAATCAGTTTTCCTAACATTACTTACCATCCCATTTCCGTAAGGAAAGCACGCAGCTTATCGTGACGCGCGCGGTCTCCCGTAACATAGGGACCGAGATCGCACTCTCCGCTGATCGTACCATCCTTCAAATATATGATCCTGTTACCTCTTCTGGCGGATTTCATATCATGAGTAACCATAAGGATCGACTGGCCCTTCTTGTTTACTTCAGTCAATACATTCAATACCTGATCCGACGAGGAGCTGTTAAGAGCTCCTGTAGGCTCATCGGCAAATACCATGTCCGGTGAGTTAATTACTGCGCGGACGATTCCTACTCTCTGGGCTTCACCGCCTGACAGCTGGTTCGGAAACTTTCTCCATAACTTAGGTTCGATGCCAACCTGTGTAAGAAGTTCTCTGGCTTTTGCATTCAGCTGTCTCTTGTTCTGGCCGGACAGGAGTCCTGCAGCAAGGACATTATCCATTACGCTCATGGAATCCATCAGATATACCTGCTGGAAAACGAATCCGCAGTGCTTTCTTCTGAAGATAGCAAGCTGGTCACTGTTAAATTTTGTTATATTTCTGTCAGAGAAAAATACCGAGCCCTGGCTTGCCTTATCCATTCCGGAAAGAGCGTAAAGAAGCGTTGATTTACCTGCGCCTGACGATCCCATGATGACCGTAAAGTCGCCCTCATAGATCTCAGTATCCAGATCTTTTATAACATGCTGCATTACACCGCCGGAAGAGAAGCTCTTACAGAGCTTTTCGGTCTTGATAATGCTTTTCTTAGGCATACTTCTTTTCCCTCACCTTGCGGATAATGTTTACTACAATAATGATGATAACTACAGCAACAACGATTACGGCACCTATAGCGATAAGATTTGACGGTGCTGCCTGCTCTGCGGCAGTCACTTCAACCGGTGCGGGTTCAACAACCGCAAGCTGCATTGTCTTTTCGAGTGTATATGTCTTGCCGTCTGAATCCTCATAATTAACTGTAACGGTAAAGTCACCTGAACCGACATTTACACCCTTAAGCGAAAGGTCAACAGTCGTATTGGTACCCTTGTCGAGATTACCTACAAAAGTATCAGCTCCGTTGATCATGTCACCATCTACGGAAACTGATACATTATATATATTCCCTTTTCCCATATTATTAAGTTTCATAGAGAAGCTTGTCTTGCTGTTAAGTAAGATCTCACTCTTGGTAAGCTTCATATCGGAAGCTGAAAGAACAGGTTTCTGGAAGACCGGAATAACGATCTCTGAAGAATCCTGATAATACATTTTATTGCTGTCTTCATACTCGAAATTGACGGTGATCGTATAAGGCTTTTCCTCAAGATCGCCTCTGGTCGTCATCTTCATGACAACATCAAATTCTTCTTCGTCTTCAACGGAATCAACATAATATACGTTTGTTCCGGATACCGGATAGATCTCATTGTCACTTGTAGTGAATGCTATCTTGATGTTGTAAAGATGGGTGTCGTCAGACTCGTTCATAAAATGGACCGTCAGATCGAACTCATCGCCTGCGTTGACCCTGTCTGTATTGACTTCACTGCCCGTGACCATAAGTCTTGGCGTGTAGTAAGAAGCTGCGTTGACATTGTTATTGAATAATGCCAGTCCGGATAATGCCGCAATAGACACGACAGTACATGCTGCTGCGGAAGTTACTTTTGTTAAGATCGTTTTCATACTGATCTATCTCCATTTCC
>CACYRM010000131.1 GCA_902776845.1 Oscillospiraceae bacterium | reverse complement strand
CTCGACGAGATCATGAGCGGCAAGTTCACAGAGGGCGGTCTCTGCGGTACAGCTGCAGTTATCTCGCCTTTGGGCAAGATCAATGATCACGGCAAGGAATTCACATTCGCTTCCGGTATGGAGGAGATGGGTCCTGTAATGACCAAGCTCAGAGAGACTCTCACAGGCATTCAGATGGGTACTGTTGAAGCACCTGAGGGCTGGATCATGGAGATCAAGGTCTGATAAACCGGTTTTAACTAATGATTATGGAGAGGATGTCGTAACCGGCATCCTCTTTTTTTGAATGCGGCTTCGATCTTATGTGTGCAAATGTGCGCAAACCGCAGATTTCCTGCATATTTCCTGGATTGAAGGATTTAGGTAATGATTCAAGCAAAAAGCTGCAATATTACAAAACCGGTTGCCTGAAATACGGTTTTCAGGCAACTTATTGGAAATGAAGCGAAAAGACTTCGTCTTGACGTTGTAAGTATGATCAAAAAGTGGTGTCTCAAGTCCTGAGACACCACTTATCGGAAAACTTATAACGCAGAACTCTTACAGCAGATGCGCTCTCAGATCTTCACCGCTTAAAGGTGAGAGGAGGGCGGGAGCGATGTCGAAGACTGTCTTGCAGCCGAAGTCGCCCTTTTGTGAGAGGCGGTAGATCGCACGTGCGTAAGCTGTGAGAACTGAACCTGTGAACTCAGGGTTGGAGTCAAGTTTTAAAGAATACTCGATAACGTGCTTGTTCTCGCCGTTAACGCCTGTCTTGCCTGTGCGGAAGACGAAGCCGCCGTGATTGATCCTTGAGTGGTCTCTTGCGAATTCCTCTTCGGTGATGAAGTGTACTGTTGTGTCGTAATCAGCGAAATAGTTGGGCATTTCCTTGATCGTCTTTTCAATCAGGGCGAGGTCTGCGCCTTCCTCTGCAACGACAAAGCACTCTCTTGTGTGCTTCTGGCGTGTTGTGAGTTCGGGCTCTGAGCCGGATCTTACTGCCTCAAGAGCAGAATCTACGGGAATCGTGTACTGCTTGCCGTTCTTTACGCCGGGAACTCTTCTGATCGCATCGGAGTGTCCCTGGGATACGCCCTTGCCCCAGAATGTGTAATCCTTGCCCTCGGGAAGGATGCAGCTGCCGTAAAGACGGTTGATCGAGAACATGCCGGGATCCCAGCCGCCTGAGATGAGAGCTGTATGGTTGGAAGAAGAAGCCGCCTTGTCAACCTTTGCGAAATGCTCGGGGATCTTTGCGTGGGTATCGAAGCTGTCGATTACGTTGAACATTGAAGCGTATTCGGGTGTCTGCGTGGGCAGGTCTGTAGCTGAGCCGCCGCAGATGACGAGTACATCGATCTTGTCTCTCCATTCAGCAGCTTCGAAAGAAGGAACAACAGTTACGCCTTCGGTAAGTGTCTTGACTGAAGAAGGATCTCTTCTTGTGAAGACTGCCGAGAGTTCCATGTCAGGATTCTGACGGATGGCGAGCTCAACGCCCTTTGCGAGGTTGCCGTAACCTAAAATACCTATTCTGATTGCCATATGTGAAACCTCCTAAAGTAACAAGCGGGTTACTTATTTATTTCTATTCGAACGACATTATAACAAATAATCGGGCTTTGTATTATAATCCTGCTATGCCGAGCTTAAAGTATCTTATAAGGCGCGTAACGCGCATGGATTATAAGGCGATGAACGCCAAGATCAAGGATATCCACGAGAAGAGCGGGAAGTCCCGTGTGTGGATATTTTTCGACATGATCCACTGCGGAAGAAAGTTCGGAGCCGGCTATATGGATTACTGGCTCTATGAGATGTATAACCTCACTGACGCCGAGCGCGACACATATATCACCAGAGGACGTAATTACGATCTTGTAAAGAGATATAACGATCCGGACTATACGGATCTGATCGACAACAAGATCGAGTTCAATAAGCTGTTCGGCGATTTCCTCGGCCGTAAGTGGATCGAGATAAGAAAAGATAACAAGCAGGAAGTAATTGACTTTATCAACAGCCATGATTTCCTGATGGCAAAGGCGGATCTTGGTTCGTGCGGAAAGACTGTCGAGAAGATCGACTGCAAGGCTGAAAAAGCGGAAGATATCTACGAGCGTCTTGTTAATCAGGAGCGCCCTCATTTCTTTGAAGAGATTATCGTCCAGCATCCTGCCGTCAGCGCCATATATCCTTATGCCATAAATACGGTAAGGCTTGTTACGATACAGAGAGACGGCAAGGTTCATGTCGCGAGCGCATGTTGCAGATTCGGTAACTATGGTCACAGCGTTGATAATTTCAACAACGGCGGTATGACTGCCCCGGTGGATGAGAAGACGGGTGAGATCACGGATTTCCCGATCGATAAGACCAAAGTCCTTTATGAAAAGCATCCCATGACCGGTGCTGTGTTCAAGGGATTTGTATTCCCCATGTGGGATCAGGTCCTTGAGATGTGCACCAGGGCCGCAATGGTAGTTCCGCAGGTCGGTTTCATCGGCTGGGACGTATGTATCACTCCTGACGGACCGGTCATCGTTGAGGGCAACGACTATCCCGGGCACGATCTTTATCAGCTTCCCGAGCATACCCACGACAAGAAGGGCATCTGGCCCAAATACCAGTTTTAAATCAGCTATTGAATTGCCGTGGCGGGAAGAGTACAATTCCGATTGTCAACTAAAAACGCAAAGAGGTTTACAATGTCAGAAGCAGTCTCGAAAACAAGCACTACCAAGTCTAAAGTTACCCAAAACAGGGCTTTTATCTATAATCTCGTATTGATTGCCATATCAGCGGCACTCATAACGGTATGCTCATGGATCAGTATTCCGCTTGGTCCGGTTCCGTTTACGCTTCAGACCATGGCCATACTGGCAGTGATGCTCACTTGCGGCGGAAAAAGAGGGACTATAGCGATAATAGTATATCTGGCGATGGGTGCCTGCGGACTGCCTGTTTTCGCCGGCTTTAAGGGAGGTATCGCATCGCTGATCGGACCTACCGGCGGTTTCCTGTTAGGATTTGTCATTGCGGCTCTGGTATATTGGCTCCTTGAGAGACTGATCTTCAAAAAGCTCATGAAGACAACGGTGAGAACATTGATCTTCGGTGCCGTAAACTCAATAGTGTTTGAGGTTGTCCTTTATATTGTCGGAATAATCTGGTTTATGACGGTTTACGCGGCACAGACAGGACCGGTCGGTCTTGCAACTGCTATGAGCTGGTGTGTTTGGCCTTTCCTTATTCCTGATGCCGTAAAGCTCGCTGCAGCCGTAATTATCGGTGAAAGGGCAGTGAAGCTGGTAAGGAATTAAGACAGAGTTAAGATTAAGTTGATTCTTATTTTGATATAATAATGTGAACCGGTTCTGATTCGGCCGGACACATATGGAGAAATAAGGAGATAAATCTTGTGTCTGAGACTAGTGATTTTGTAGTTAAAGTTACTGACGTTTCAAAGGATTACGGCAAATTCCATGCTCTTGAATCTATGAGCTTTACTGTTCCGAAGGGTTCGATTTACGGACTCGTCGGGAGAAACGGCGCCGGAAAGACAACGATAATGAGGATCATTTCGGGTCTTCAGAAGCCTACATCGGGTAAAGTCGAATATGGATTTGATAGGAAGAAACTCGGTAATGTCGGAGCTTTGGTTGAGCTCCCGTCCATTTATTCCAATCAGTCTGCAAGAGAGAATCTTGTATACCAGTACATGAACCTTGGTCTTAAGATAGACGATTCTATCGAGAGGAACCTTCAGTTTGTGGGTCTCGGGAATACCGGCAGCAAGAGAGCCGGCAAGTTCTCGCTCGGTATGAGACAGCGTCTCGGAATCGCCATGGCGATGAGCGGCAATCCGGAAGTCCTTATTCTTGACGAACCCATCAACGGACTTGATCCCCAGGGTATCATTCAGATAAGAGATCTTCTCATAAAGCTGAACAGGGAAAAGGGTGTCACGATCATCATTTCGAGCCACATCCTGTCTGAGCTGTCAAAGCTTGCAACGGATTTCGCGTTTGTTGAAGGCGGCAAGGTCGTAAAGGAGATCAAGGCCGAGGAGCTGGAAAACGCGGGCGGCCTTGTTACCGAGTTCTATTGCGGAACTCCGGAAAAGCTTATTCCTGTGCTTAACGCACATGGACTTGCCACGACTTTTGACAGCGAGTCGGGTGTTGTTTTCGCGAAGGGATATTACAACCTTACCAATATCGTTCTTGCTGCCCATGAAGCGGGTGCGAACATCGCGAGAGTCGTCACCAAGGAGACTGATCTTGAGACTTACTTCGTAAAGCTTGTGGGAGGTAAGTCCAATGCTTAAGCTGATCTTGTTTGAATTGAGACGTATCTCGAAAAGTGTTTTCTTCTGGATAATAGCAGGCTTCAGCGTTATCTGGCCGATCCTTACAGCTCTTTTCTACCGTCTGGTAATGTCTTTGGATATTTCCAACGGCATCAAGTTCCAGGATATTGACCTCGGAGCTGATGAAGTCAGATTTCTTACCTGGTTTATTGCCGTGGCATTCATGACTGAACTGCCCAAGTTTATTGCTCTGTTTACATGTCTTCATATCGGAAGGGATTATACGGACGGCATAGTAAGGAATAAGATCATCGCGGGCCATTCCAGGGGTGCGATCTACGGCTCTTACATGATCACCCAGATAATTGCCACTGTGGTTCTCTGTGTTATCTACATTTTCTCCGCATTGCTGGGACTTGCCATATCCGGTATCGGAGTCGATCTTAACGGCGGCGAGATGTTTGCGAGGTTCGCTATCGCTATCGTCGTTTTCCTTGTTATGACGGTGACTTTTGTTGTGCTGGCAGTTATCTTCCGCAAACGCGCTCTGCCTGTTATCCTCTGCATCCTTATAGCGATGACATCCAATGCCGCAGCTGCTGTTGTAGGCCGGTTCAATACTCCGGGCAAGGCTGTTGATAAATATCTGAGTATCAGAAACGATCATTATGAGAATATGGTCGAAGCCGGTCTTGTTGACAAGAATACTGTCGCTCAGATCGAGAAAGAATACGGCAGGGATTATTTCCTCGGTATTGCCTGGAAGATAATCCATCCCGCTTATGTTATTTCGCCAATAGGCTTTGAGGGTGATTACGGTGCAGGCGGCACGACCACCATGATGCTTGGAGGCTCTGTGGAATATACGGATGAGATCAATTTTGCACAGGAATTCTATTACGATGATCCTTCGGTATATACGGTCATCTCTTCCGTGAGTATTGATAATTATACCGGTGACTTTGACGGCGGCGATTACGCCCTGACGCTCAAGGATTTCAGGAAGGCCGGTGAACTGCATCTTGAATACTCAACGCTTAACTGGGTCTATGTCGGTAAATCCGTTGCCTGGATGGCTGTTATTGCCGCATACGGCTACGTTATCTTTAGAAAGAAGAATTTGTTCTGATGTTTTATCTTGATCACAGGTTAACCATTATTATAGGCGCTTACGGAAGCGGTAAATCCGAGATATCTGTCAATATGGCTCTTGCCCAGCGGAAAGCGCTGCCGGACAGGAATCTTCTTATTGC
>CACYRM010000130.1 GCA_902776845.1 Oscillospiraceae bacterium | reverse complement strand
AAGCGCGGGTTGATGCAGTTTTTTATCTTCGGCAACACCTGTGCCGGTGACTGTTGCTTAACCGTCATAACAGACCGGAATTATTGATTGCAACTTGTTTTTCAGCCTGTAATAATAAAGCCATCAGACAGAAACACACAAACAAACAGGAGGACAGAACAATGAATGAAAATGATATGCATGAATTACACCTGGATGATCTCGATCTTGTCAACGGCGGCACCAGACTGATGTGGCAGGCTCTCTACCTGATCTTTAACGGACCTGAAGGCTTTGATGACATGAAGATCAATGAAAGTTTTGGAATACGTTTTAATTTAGCGGAAAAGATCAAAAAACTTACAGGAATCAAAGTTGACTTTAATTCCCAGTTCCAAGCCGAGAGGGATATTGAGTTCAAGATGCCCGACGGAACCATATTGAACGAAGATCAGTTTTTGGATTACATCAAGGAGACTTATTCAATGGATGAGATCCTTTCCTGGCATTCGATGTAAATTTTTAGAAATATGAGAAAAAGGCGGGCCGCAGTCCTAATCATCGCAGTTATCTATATTTGCGTGGCCGGTGCCGGCCTGCTGCTTTTTTCGAACGCAAAATACCGGGCGGATGATGATCCGTCCGGTATTGATGTTAATGTCGAGTATCTGTCGCTCCGCACCACCGGCGGGTATACGGGCCGCGTGGATGAGCAGGTCAAGGTGTACACCGAAGGGGATAAGTATTACCTCGAGAGCAGCATGGACGGCGGCATCAGACATGAACTGACCAAACTCGAGTATCTGCTTTGTACGGATATCGATTATCAGATGCTCTATGACCAGAAAGGCCTTGACGGGAACGACCTGACATACACCAAGGTCGACTACAGGATGAGAGGCGGTGAGACTGCGTCGCTCCCGCAGAATTGCTATACATATTTCCCCGGAATGGTATTTTTCTACGAGCGTATAAAAGCGACTCCTTATTACAATATCTCGAGGGCAGATGAGATTGCGGCTGACCTCGGGAAGTACTGTTATCTGCATGGCTCGCCTGACGTAAGATATATCAGCAGCAGCTCACTACGGAATGCAAGTTATATGGAATTTTACTACGGGAAAGGCGGTCCTGAAGAGCATTATGAATTCTACGAGGCTGGTAAAGACGGGATAAGCAATAATGCCGGCATCATAGCGTGTTCGGATACAGAAAGATCTGTTCCTTCCGATGGTGTCAAAGATGCCCTTAAGGATTATAAGAGATTCAGTTCCGGCTCAGAGACATATTATTATCAGGTTCAGTCAAATGACAGGGTCACGCTGGTCTCAATGATCGATTACGCGGATCACACATATTTCTGCACATATTTCGATAAAGCACAGGTTGCGGAAAAAGATATCCTGAAGATCATGACAGGCAATGCCGCTTACCGCAGCGGGCTTTATATATCATTGGCTGCTGAGACTTTAGTGACGGCTGCAGCGGTGATCTTTGTCCTGGCAAAACCGAAGAAGAAAGCTTAACATTTCACCCCGCAGTGCTTATCACTGTCTGGGTTCTCATCCTTTTAAGGTATTCGGCGACCGTGCGTTTTACGCTGTCCGGGCTCTCCTTCATTCCGCGGTGCACCCACAGTGAGATAACATTCCATGCCGCGCCTATGTTAAGCGCTACCAGATAATCCTGATCGAGCCCCTCGAAAAGCTTCGAAAACGGATTAAGCTCTTTATTCTGATCGCGCAGCATCACGGCCGAGAAAGTATTAAGACACTGGAGCACAATATGCATCATGTCATTCTTATCCAAAAGCATCAGAAGCTCCTGGTTCCTGTCCGCGAATTCAAATATCGTTGTCAGGACATCTGCTTTGGCATTGTTTACGATGTCGAAATACTCGTCGAGATTTTTCCTGAGAAGCGATATAAGAACATCATCCTTTGAATCAAAATTCCTGTAAAACGTTTTTCTTGCGAGCTTTGATTCCAGCAGTATCTGCTTGATCGTTATCTCGTTATAGGGGTGCTCATGCATCAATGCAAGAAGCGCGTCCGTTATCTCTTTTTGTGACCTGACCGCTGACGGATTATTCGAACTGTACATATCATTCCTCCAAAGTGACACAACAGATATGAATTAGTGTCTCTTTCTGTTTTTCTATTTTCTTGTTCTTGTCCGTACTCTATAATACGCCAAAAAGTGATACAAATGTATCAGTTTAGGAGGGCTATTATGAGAGAATATCTTCTGTTGCTGCCGCTTATCTTTATCTTTCATGACATGGAGGAGATCGTCGGATTCGGATGGTTCTTCAGGAAAAACCCGTGGCTATATAAGCGTTTCCCGAAAGTCATGAAGAGCTATACCGGTTTTACCGAGATGGGAATGGCGATGGCTGTATACGAGGAGCTCATTCTCTTTGGCGGTGTAAGTCTTGCCGCGTATTATTTTCCCGGTCGTATATTATTCTCTGTGTGGTACGGTTTTTTCCTGGTCCTTGCGGGACATTTCTGTGTCCATATCGGACATACGGTTTATATCCGTAAATATATCCCCAGCTTTATCACGAGCGTGATCTCTCTGCCTGTGAGTGTCATTATACTGATCAGGGCATCGCGGTTCCTTACATTTGATGCTTTGACGGTAACAGGTATAGCGCTTTCCATACTTATCATGATCGGCAATTTCTTTATGCTACATGCGTTCATGCGTAAGGTTAATGACAGGATCAATGATCCTGATAAGAACTGCAACGAAGTGCCGATCCCGGGAAGGTTCTGATCTCAATGAAGATAGTTATCGTAAACGGAAGTCCCAGAAGAAACGGGGCCACTGCAGCCATACTTCACAGTATCGAAAAACAGCTCCTCTCCCTTGGTGCTGACGTTGAATACTATGATCTCAGTGTTCTTAATATGATTCAGTGCAGAGGGTGCTGTGCGTGTTATTCCACGGGCAAATGTGTTTTTAATGACGATGCGGAGGCGCTGTTCCACCGGATTATTTTTTCGGCAGGCATAAAGCCGTTTGTAAAGAAAAAAGGCGACCTTTATAAAGGCGTGACGGATAAGTGGGCTGAGATCGGCATATAAAAATCCCGTAAAAATATGCAACAATATACCGTAAGCTATCAGAATACGGGGCGATGGGAAAGATAATGACGGGGAACAGGATAGGACTGGTTTTGGAAGGCGGTGCAATGCGCGGGTTGTTTACCTGCGGTGTCATCGATGTTTTTATGGAAAATGACATCCGTTTCGAAGCGGCGGCAGGCATTTCCGCGGGGGCGGTCTTCGGGTGCAATTACAAATCACGGCAGATTGGAAGACCGTTAAGATATAACACAAGATTCTGCAAAGACCCGAGATACTGCAGCATCCGTTGCCTGATAAAGACAGGGGATCTTTACGGTGCGGATTTCTGCTACCGTGAGATTCCTGATGTGCTCGACATTTTTGACAGGGAGACTTTCTCGAAAGACCCGATGGACTTTTATGTCGGCGCGACCGATGTTATGACCGGAAAATGTGTTTACCACAAATGCACTGACGGCGGTAATACCGACATGCTGTGGATGAGGGCGTCGGCCTCGATGCCTGTGGCATCAAGACCGGTCAGTATTGACGGCGGTCTGTATCTGGACGGCGGCATAGTTGATTCCATCCCGTATGCATATATGGAGAGTCTGGGTTATTATAGGAATGTGATCGTTCTAACACAGCCTGCCGGATATGTTAAGCGTAAAGCGCCTTCCCTCATGAAGATCGCGCTAAGAAAATATCCTGCGGTCGCGGAAGGAATGGCACACCGTCACGAGGTTTATAACCGTCAGGTCAAAGAGGTTGAGGAGCGCGCGGAAAGAGGCACTGCATTTGTTATCAGGCCGCCTGAAGATGTCGGTGTGGGCAGGACTGAGAAGGATCCTGATAAACTCAGAAAAGCCTATCAGATGGGCAGAAGAGAAGCGGAAAGAATACTCCCGGAACTGAGGGAGTTCATGAGCCGGTAACGGATAAACGGCAAGAAAAAACGGTAAGGGATACGGTAACAAAACAGCATGGAAGACCGGAACAAAGATCAGAAAAAAGCTCCCAATAATATCAGCAAAGGGAAATTCAGGCTGATTATATTTTCCACATATTTTTTCAGGACGTTTATCTTTCTGCTGGTGCCTGGGATAATCTTACTTGTTCTCGGTATATTCCGAAAAGAATTCCTTCTGGTCGGAGCGGCGCTGCTGGCTGTTGATCTGATCCTGTCTTTGCTTTTCATGGTAAAGACTGCCCGGATGAAGGGAAGTTACCAGATGTTTAAGGCAATCGTTCAGGCAGCCTCGGAAGAAGCTGCTAATGAGGAAGTCCGTCCGGAAAGCCTGATAAGGAAGACCTGTACAGCGAGAAAGCGCACGAACTGAGAAGAGAGGCTTCAGAAGCGAAGACGGTGAGGGAAGTTTTCGAGCTTTACAAAAAAGATATTGCGGAGATGGCGCTCGGCGATGAGACATATACAGTTTATGTCAGGAAAGAAAAATATTTCTTTGATGAGAAGATGCACTGTGTGATCTCTTTTGACCGCATGAGGGAGATCAATGATGACTTGGAGCATCACATGTATATGGATATTCTTTTTGAGCCTGACAGGTTTGGCGGCAGTGTGGAGAAAACCTTCGAGAGCAATGCGGACGGTGACAAAGAGGAGTTTTTCGAACAGGTCAGGGAGCATCTTGAATCGAACGGGCTCATGGACCTTGCGGTCGAAGATATCAATGTCGGCGCTTCATACTGATGCAATTTGGAGACCTTG
This sequence comes from Oscillospiraceae bacterium, assembly GCA_902776845.1. Taxonomy (GTDB): domain Bacteria; phylum Bacillota; class Clostridia; order Saccharofermentanales; family Saccharofermentanaceae; genus Saccharofermentans. The sequence continues at coordinate 5,102 of CACYRM010000130.1, read as the reverse complement.
CATAAAATAATCCGAGCCTTAATTTTGGGAATTATATTGTTTGCGGTTTCGGTATCCGGGGCGCGAAAAGTGTATTCAAAAACCTTTGCAACCTCCAAAACTCGTGTATAATATCCCCTAAAATAAATTTGAGGGAGGATAAGAAAATGAGTAATCCGGTTGCAAAGGCATGGATCTGTGTAGGAATCATGATGCTTGGTGTTGTCCTTATGATGACATCAATGGCATTCCTCGGAAACAAAGTTCTGCTCTATCTGTTCCTGATCTCAGGCATTGCGGTTTTCATCGCCGGGATCGTCCTGCATTTTGTTATTGTAAGATGCCCTCACTGCAATTCATACCTGGGCAGAGTACAAGGTCCAAGATGTCCGTACTGCGGCAGGGAATATAATGAGAAGGCATAACAAACGATTGAAATTAACCCCCGGAGTTTGTTAGCTTCGGGGGTTATTTCAGATCTATAACGGTCTTTGAATGTTTAAGAACGGTCTTTAAATACCCTTGATCTTAGGTCCTTTGATCATTAAGTCTTTTGCGATCTGAATTGCTTCGTCCTGTGTGATGCTCTTTCCCTGGTAGAAGTACTCGTTGGGGGAAGTGGGGTGGCTTACGCTGGTGATTCCGATCGATCTCCAGGCTTCGTCAACTTTGGCAGAGTAGGTCTTCCAGTGGAATGTGAGTTCTGAGAATCCGATATCCTCTTTCAAAATGCCCAGCTTGTACAGAACTTCGCTGTCTTCCATTGAATCGCCGATAACTCCGCCGTTTACCTGATCGAGCTGTTCTGTATTGAGTTCTTTATTCATATCGTCCTTCATTGTTCTGTCCTCCTTTTGTGTTTGGATGTGTTTTGCTTGATGGCTAAATTATCACAGGAAAACAAATGACAGACAACCACTGATATTGCCCCGTTCTGATGCTTAATCGACAGACGGATATACGAGTGTTGTTTTAATTTGTGAAAAGCGCAGTAAAGGCCGCCTTGATACGATATTTGATATAATGAAGCATCCGGAAAGGTGCGTAACATTGTTATAACCTGACCGGCTGATCACAAAAATGAGGTGAAGCAGAAATGATCCGCGAGGCAACTGTTAATGACTCCGAAAGGATTGCGGAAATAGAGGTTGAGAGCAGCAGGTTTGCTTATAAGAGCATCCTTTCAGAAGATTACTTAAATAACGATCTGTCGGTTGAGAAGCGCACTCCTGTCTACAATTACTGGATAAGCGAAAAGAAGTTCGATCTGTACGTCTTTGAAGATCCTGACACCGGCAAGATCAACGGCATGATGGGCATCGGCATGTGCGGTGATGAGGATAAAAAGGAAGCCTTTGAGCTGCATTTTATCTATGTTGATCCGGAGCATCTGAGAAAAGGCATAGGCTTTGAGCTTTTGGAATTTTTCGAGAACAAAGGCAGGGAAAAAGGCTGCGGTGAATTCGTTATCTGGGTCCTTGAGGAGAACGGCATAGGCATAAATTTTTACACTAAGAATAACTATTCTCCCGATGGAGGAGAAAAGATCTTCAAGCGTTGGAACAAGCGCGAGATCAGATATGTAAAGAGCGCGGAGTAACCCCTCGGAGGCAGGATGAATGAACTGTTAAAAGATAAATCCGTAATATTTTTCGACGTCGGATATACGATAGATCATCCGGCTTCAGGAGACTGGATGTTCACGAACCGGTTCTATGAGATTGCGGGAGAGCGTCTGGATGAGTGCACAAAGGCTCAGATCAGTAAGGCAAGTCAAGCCGGGGCGGATTATCTTGAAAGGGAACACCGTATCAGAAACGAGGAAGAGGAAGCTTTACAGTTTTTGGAATACTACCGCATAGTATCAGAATCCCTGCAGCTGGGACTGACGGAGGATGAACTCACGGAAATAGCCAAAGACCGCACGTACAATATGGATAACTATATCATTTATCCCGATGCGGAAAAGGTTATCAAGACGCTTAGCAGGACACACCGTCTGGGGATCATCTCGGACACTTGGCCGAGCATCGGGAACCAGCTCAGTTCACTGAACGTATTGCAGTATTTTTCATTTGCCACATACAGCTTCGAACTCGGCACCTTCAAGCCTGACAGGCGCATGTATCTGGATGCGCTTCAAAAATGCGGATGTGATGCCAAAGAAACTGTCTTCATCGATGACAGTCCCCGGAACCTGGAGGGCGCGGCAGAGCTGGGCATTACACCGGTATTGATCGCGTCAAATCCGGCATCTGATGTGGACGTGCCTTATACCAAGATCTATTCTCTTTCAGAGCTGCTCTGATATTTCCGCGAGCTTTATAGTCAGCCGCCCGGTAGTGACCGGAGAACGGCCGAGAATAGTAACAGAATACAATTTGGTATAATTAGCGCATCAGACAGGAAACTGTCATAACATGGGGAGAAAAATATGAAGAAAACAGCTATTATCTCAGCAGCACTCTGCCTGGCCGTACTGGCCGCTGGATGCGCAACCACAAAGCCAAAGACGGAGCCCGCAAGCACGAACGCGGCTTCTTCCGAAGTAACGACCGAGGCCGCAAAGGATTCGCACCAGGTCACAGTTGAGGACCTTACAAAAACAACCTTTACAGATTCTGCCGGTGAGTATACGAGCAGCTTACCGAAGCTTATCGTTGACGGCGTTGAAGCAACGGAGATCAACAATTCGATCAGCAGCTATATCACTCAGACATATCCGATGACGAAAGACGGTGACTATGTCGACGGCTATCAGACACGTTATACATGGGGTGTCAAAGACTGCACCGTGTCTATAGTCATAACCGCAAGCGCAGTAAGCGAGGATTACTTCACCAGCGAGGTATTCAATTACGATCTCGATACTTTAAAGCCTTTGGATGACAGCGAAGTCACAAAGCGCCTCGGCATGACCGATGAAGAGTTCTTCAGTAAGACTGCGGAAATTTACAATAATTACTGCGGCTCCATCCCTGACTATGATCTCGAGAAGAGTATCGCTGCGATCAGTTTCGGTAAGGTCAAGCCTTTTATTACTTCCAACGGAAATCCCGGTGTTGCGGGATGCATCTTCTATGCCGCAGGTTCGCAGTTCGGCGGAATGGAGAGCGTAAGGCTTTTCGACATGACGACAATGGAGAGGATTTAACAGGAGGGGATAAACCATGAAGAAGGTAAGGATTATTGCGGCTGTTTTGGCGGCCGTTATGGCGGCAGGCATTTTCGCGGGCTGCGCCGGCGCGAAGGAGACGACGCCCTGGCAGGATGAAGCCAAAACTCTTGTTGCGGAGAAGATGGATGACACGAATGTCGGCAAGTTCGTTATCGACGGGGTCAAGTACGATTTCCCGATGGCGGTAAAGGACCTTACTGACAACGGATGGAACTTCGAGACTGATACTATGGGCAGCACACATGTCACCGGTTACTCATGGCATCCGAGCTACATCAATCTTAAGAATGCTGCAAATAAGAGTATCGAGATCGCCGTCTATAACGAGAGTGAGGAGGCTTCGACGGTTGCCGAATCAACAGTAGGCGAAGTGCGCGTAAGTAATCTCAGGGGCAACGCGATGCTCTCCGGCGGCATTGATTTCTACGGAACAACTTTTGAGGCGGAAGGTGTTCTCGGAGAGCATGGCGCAGCAGGTTTTGAGCTGGTCCTTGATGAGGTCGCAGGCGTAGGAAATGTCTTTACGAAGGAATTCAAGGGCAGCAACGGCAAGAACTGCACGGCCACATTCTATTTCGGCGATTATAACGGCAGCATCGTGCTGAAGGAAGTTAAATACGAATGCGCGTTCAAGATCCCTTATACGGATGCTGCATCAGGCATGATCCTTGCAGTTGCAAACAACGATCCTTCCAAGGTAGAGGATCTTGACGGCTCCATGAACGGACGTGAATTCATTGACGAGACGCGCAAGTATCTCGCCGAGGACTTCGTTTACTCGCTCGGCTTTGAGTACGATACTCTTACAGATGACCAGTATACGAAGGTATATAAGATCATGGACGCCATCTATTCCAAGACCAACTTCACCGTCGAGGACAAGGGCTATAACACGCTAATTGTCTTCAATTCACCTTCGAACATGGAAGAGGTCCTGACTTCCGCGATCGGCGCCGCGTCAGACGAGTACGAGGGCGATCTTGAAGACGCTCTTACGGATCCCGAATACCTCTCTCTGGTACTCGAAAATTTCAATACGGATGATCTCGAATACCTCCCCGGCTGCAGTGTGCTCGCAACGTCAGACAAATTCTCATCTGACGTTTACGATGTTCTGTACTATATGCTCGGGTTCTATAATGTTTGAGTAAAGGAATGTTGTTTTACGATGGGGCTGTCTCAAGGTAGCGAGGCGGCCCTTTAGTTTTTGATCTTTTCGAAAATCACAGTAAAATCACTGCTTGCTGTGACTTTAGATGGAATTTTCGGGCAGATTACTCAGAATTCACAGCCACTGTCACAGCCGGCTTGGATTTTACTATGACTTTATGGTTTTACCCGTGAAATACCGGCGGTTTGAACGGCGGCTGCCGGACTTTCCGCCTGGATTATGCGGGTTTACCCATGAAATACCGGCGGTTCTCCCGGCGGATGCCGGGGTTTTTGCCGGGATTGATATATATGAAACATGGGCAAAAACATGGGCAACCGCCCGACTTTTCGCCCGCATTTCGGGCTATAATGTCAAAACATGGTACATGGGCGGCCGCCGTACTTTTCCCTGCATTTTGACGTATAGATCAGGTTCCGTTCAAGGGTTTGTTTCCAATTTGTATTGTTGAAGGTAAGCGGGTGCTAAAGAGAAAATATCCCCAAAGTCGGAAATCTCCTGTTTGGGCTGTTTTCGTCATTGGAGATGAGCACCGCGCCGGTGAGTTACACCCTGATGTGATACTTCACCGGAGATGATATAATCTATTTGTTAGGTCTTTGCTTTTTCGCGAAAAAAGCACATGACATGTTGGCTTCGGAATAAGCTGCGGGGTAAGGGAATATGCTTGAAAAGAAAGACGATACAACCATTGGCGATGTATTCAGATCACATTTCGGAATAGATCATATACGTGAAGCGAGAGCGGAGCGCAGGAGTTCGATTGAGCAAGAG